>JAIXXW010000291.1 GCA_027490555.1 Comamonadaceae bacterium
AACACCCCCACGGTCACCACTCCGGGCCATTGGCTGACGGTGGTCTCGAAGGCCACCGGGTTGGCGATGGTCAGGCCCTTCACATCGACAATGTGCTGGCCGTTGTCGGTCACCAGGGGCTGCCCCTCTTTCAAGCGCACCGCGGCGCTGGCGCCCATGGCCTCAAACTGGCGGATCACGCGGGCGGTGGCCATCGGGATGACTTCGACCGGCAGGGGGAAGCGGCCGAGGACATCCACCAGCTTGCTTTCATCGGCGATGCAGACAAAGCGTTGGCTCTGCGCGGCCACGATTTTTTCCCGGGTCAGGGCCGCGCCGCCCCCCTTGACCATGTGCCCCTGGTGGTCGATCTCGTCCGCACCGTCGATGTAGACCGACAGGCTGGCCACCTGGTTGCTGTCGAAGACCGGGATGCCCAGGGCC
This sequence comes from Comamonadaceae bacterium, assembly GCA_027490555.1. GTDB lineage: Bacteria > Pseudomonadota > Gammaproteobacteria > Burkholderiales > Burkholderiaceae_C > Limnohabitans_A. The sequence continues at coordinate 424 of JAIXXW010000291.1, forward strand.
TTCAGGCGCTGTGTTGAGGCTTCGGAGCTGGACACCGCGCCCTGGATCTGGTCCTTCATTGTGGCCAGAGCGTCAATGAAATGGTTGACCGTGGAGCCGGTGCCGACACCGACGATCTCGCCGGGGACCACGTAGTGCAGGGCCGCCTGGCCAACCAGGGCTTTGAGTTCATCTTGGGTCATGGGCATGGGCTTGCAGGGGTCCAAAAAAGAAAGGGGCTGGGTTTGCGACAATCGGGCTTGCTTTTGCATCGGCATCACCCCAGCTTGTCCAGCCCGGAATTATCCAATGTCCCTGATCCCCTACGCCCTGGCCCGCTCGTTTTTATTCAAGATGGACCCCGAAGAGGCCCACGACCTGACCATCGAAGGCCTGGCCCGCACCCAGAACACCCCGCTCGACCGCGTCTACCGCCAGCCCTTTGTGGCCCAGCCCATCACCCTGGCTGGGCTGCAATTCCCCAACCGCGTCGGGCTGGCCGCCGGTCTCGATAAAAACGCCCGCTGCATCGACGGCCTGGGCGCCATGGGTTTTGGTTTTGTCGAGGTGGGCACCGTCACCCCCAAGGCCCAGCCCGGCAACCCCAAGCCGCGCATGTTCCGCCTCCCCGAGGCGCAGGCGCTGATCAACCGCCTGGGCTTCAACAACGACGGGCTGGACGCCTTCATCGCCAACGTCCAACGCTCGAAATTTCGCCAGCAGGGTCGCCTGCTGGGGCTGAACATCGGCAAAAACGCCGCCACCCCGATCGAGAACGCCACCGACGACTACCTGATCGGGCTGGCGGGCGTGTACCCGCATGCAGACTATGTGAGCGTGAACATCTCCAGCCCCAACACCCAGAACCTGCGGGCCCTGCAAAGCGACGAAGCGCTCGATGGCCTGCTGGGCGCCCTGGTGGCGCGCCGCGCAGAACTGGCCGCCGAGCATGGCCGACGCGTGCCCATGTTCCTGAAAATCGCCCCCGATCTGGACGACACCCAGGTGGGCGTGATCGCCGCCACCTTGCGCAAGCACGGCATGGACGGCGTGATCGCCACCAACACCACCCTGGCGCGGTCTGCGGTCAGCGGCCTGGCACACGCGCAAGAAACGGGCGGCCTGTCCGGCTCGCCTGTGCTGGAGGGCAGCAACCGCGTGATCCGGGGTCTGCGTGCCGCATTGGGCCCCGATTTCCCCATCATCGGCGTGGGCGGCATCCTGAGTGGCCACGATGCGATCGCCAAGATCGAGGCCGGGGCCGACGTGGTGCAAATCTACACCGGGCTGATTTACAAAGGCCCGGCGCTGGTCACCGAAGTGGCCAGTGCATTGCAGCAAATGAAACGGTGAGGGCCGGTCGGGGCCCCCACAGCGCGCCTTACTCCACCCGGGTGACGCGGTTCGGTTTGAAGCCCAGGTCGGCCACGCGGCCTTTCTTGGCCCTGGCCGCCTTGGCATTGTTCAGGCTGCGGATTTCCAGGGTTTCCTCGCGCGGCTTGCCGCCTCGGCCTGTGCCGGCCAGCCTGACGCTGCGGGTGTAGGCCGCAGCCCCGGCCAGGGTGTCCTTGGCGTCGAGGTCGATGAGCATCAGGCCGCGTCCACCTTTTTCCATGGTTTTGAGTTCGCCGATCTCGAAGGTCAGCACACGCCCGCCCGTGCTGGCGCAGCAAACGCTGGTGGCGGCGGGCATGGGCAGCTTGTCGGCAGGCACGGTGGCTCTGGCGCCACTCACATGGCTGGGCATGCACAGGGCCTCGCCCTCGCCCAGGCTGACGAAGGCCTTGCCGGACTTGTTGCGGGACGTCATGTTCTCCACCGAGGCCAGGAAACCGTAACCGCCGCTGCCACTGAGCAGCAGCGTGGCATGGGCCGGACCTGCAAAGTAATGCGCCACCTGGGTGCCGGCTTCGAGCTCGATCAGCGTGGTCACCGGCTGTCCATCGCCCCGCGCACCGGGCAGTGCGGACACCGGCACGCTGTAAATGCGGCCATTGCTGCCGAAGATCAGCAAGGTGTCCACCGTGCGGCACTCGAATGTGCCGTACAAGCCGTCACCGGCCTTGAAGGCGAAACCGGTGGCATCGTGGCCATGGCCGCTGCGCGCCCGCACCCAGCCTTTTTCGGACACGATCACCGTCACGGGTTCGTCCACCACCTTGACTTCGGCCACAGCTTTTTTCTCTTCCTGGATCAGGGTGCGGCGCGGGTCGGCAAAGGTTTTGGCGTCCTGCTCGATTTCCTTGACCATCAGCCGGCGTAAGGCGGCGGGACTGCCCAAAATCTCTTCGAGCTTGCCCTGCTCCTGGCGCAGCTCGGTCAGCTCCTGCTCGATCTTGATGGCCTCCAGACGGGCCAGTTGGCGCAAACGGATTTCCAGGATGTCCTCGGCCTGGCGCTCACTCAGCCGGAAGGCTTCGATCAACGCAGGCTTGGGCTCGTCGCTGTGGCGGATGATGCGGATCACCTCGTCGATGTTGAGCAAGACCAGCTGCCGGCCCTCCAGGATGTGGATCCGGTCCAGCACCTTGTTCAGGCGGTGCTGGCTGCGGCGGGTGATGGTGGTTTGGCGGAAGCTGATCCACTCCAGCAGCAACTGGCGCAGGGACTTTTGCACCGGCTTGCCATCGATGCCGACCGCGGTCATGTTGATCGGCGCCGAGGTTTCCAAGCTGGTGTGCGCCAGCAAGGCGTTGATGAGCTCCTGCTGCTCGATGCGGCTGGTCTTGGGCTCGAACACCAGGCGCACAGCCGCGTCCTTGCTCGACTCGTCCCGCACCACGTCCAGCACCGCCAGCATGCTGGCCTTGAGCTGCAGCTGGTCGGCGCTCAAGGCTTTCTTGCCGGTTTTGACTTTGGGGTTGGTGAGCTCTTCGATCTCTTCGAGCACACGCTGTGCGCTGACGCCTTGTGGCAGCTCGGTCACCACCAACTGCCATTGGCCCCGGGCCAGGTCTTCGATTTTCCAGCGGGCACGCACCTTGAGGCTGCCGCGCCCCGTGCGGTAGGCCTCGGCAATGTCGCTGGC
>JAIXXW010000223.1 GCA_027490555.1 Comamonadaceae bacterium
CAACTGCTGGAGATGAGCATGGATGCCATGCAAGACGGCGTGCTGCGGCTCGACCGCCATGGCCGCGTCATCAGTGCCAACCCCATGGCCCTGGATTTGCTGGGCAGTGACAAAGCCAGCACCGCCTTGCAGCCGGTGCACCAGCTGTTGCCGGGGCAACAAAAAGGCCATGACCTGGCCTATTGGCTGCCACTGCACACCTCCTTCTTGCTGCGTCGCCTGGTGCAGGATCTGGCGCAAGACCCCTCCCTGGTGCATTCCCTGCCGATTCCCTTGCTGTACGCCAACCGGGCGGGTCGCTTGAAGTGGGCCACGCCCACGGCCTGTGCGCTGCTGGGCTTGATGCAGGCGCCCCAGTTGTCCTCAGAACCTCAAATGCTGGCCGAACAAACCAGCCGCGAGTTGATGGCCTTGCGCGACCAAACCGATGTGGTGAGCTCGGGACAGGACCCCTTGGTCATCGAGGTCGCCTGGCGCGCGGGCAATGCGCCGGTGATGCGCTTGCCCACCTTGGTGGTGCCACAAGCGACCGACGGCCGTGATGAGATGATGGTCTGGATGATCCCTGACCTGGACGCTTTGAGTGCGTTCATGATCCGCCGGATGCACAACATCGAATGGATGGTGCTGCACAAGCAAGAGAGCATGCTGGTGCCGGTGGTCCTGACGGCCTCGCCGCTGGTGGACCTTTACAACCGCCTCACGGGCGCGGTGGTCACCATCAAGGACATGCGTGAGATCAAGGAAAAAGAGGCCGAAAACCTGCGCATGGTGCAGAAAGTGGAACAGTCCCAAAGGCTGGACGCGCTGGGCCAATTGGCTGCAGGCGTTGCGCACGACTTCAACAACCTGCTGGGCGTGATTCAAAACCATGCCGAATTGGTCGAAATGAAGCTCGGCAGCGAGACCAAGGCGGCGAAAAACCTGTCGGCGATTTTGCAAGCCACCACGCGCGCCCGCGACATCGTGTTGAAGCTCAACGCCCTGGGGCGTGAGCGCAAACGGCTCGAAGAAGACGGCAGCGTGCACGACGAACAGGAGGTCCTGGCCCCGTTCGAGTTGCTCCCTGTCATCGAGGAAACCCAGGGGCTCTTGCAGGCCACGCTCAAAGGCATTGACATCCTGGTGGAGCCAGGGTCGGTGGAGCCTGGCCTGATGGTTCGTGGCCAGACCGGTACTTTGCAACAGGTGATTGTGAATCTGTGCGTCAACGGCAGCCACGCCATTGGCGACCGCCGTGATGGCCTGATCCGGATTCATCTGGACCGTCCCGATCCGGCGCATGTGTCGATCGCGGTGTCTGACAACGGCAGTGGCATTCCACCTGAAATCATGTCGCGGATTTTCGAGCCTTTTTTCACCACCAAAGAGGTGGGCAAGGGCACCGGCCTGGGCCTGGCCATGGTGCGCAGCATCGTGACCCAAATGGGCGGCTCGATTGACTGCAGCTCCGAACTGGGGCAGGGCACCACATTCACCATCAGCCTGCCATGCGCGCAGGCATGAGTTCTACAGATCACACGAGAAATCACATGTCACAAACCAAGCCGCTGATTTTGCTGGTCGATGATGAAGAGTTGCTGCGCTCGGGGGTCCAGGAAATGCTGGAAATTCATGGTTATGCCGTGATCACCGCACAAAACGGCCGCATGGCGCTCGAGTGTTTGGACGTCCACCCCGTCGACCTGATCGTCACGGACCTGGTGATGCCGAAAATGGATGGCATCGATTTTGTGGAACAGCTGCGCAAAATCAAGCCGGATCTGCCGGTGATCGTGGTGTCCGGCAGCACCCGCAACATCATGCAGCGTTATGGCATCGACCACATCCAGGTGCCGGGGGCCAATGCCAGTTTGCCCAAGCCTTTCAAAAGCGTGGACCTGATTGCCGAGATCCAGCGTTTGCTGCCGCCTCAAGTCTGAAAGCGTTGCACTTCCTGCCGGGTCGCGTCTGCGATCTTGGACAACTCCACCACCGTGGCCGCAATTTCTTCGGAGGCGGCCGAGTTGCTATGAGCAATCTGGTCGAGGTTGCTCAGGTTTTGGTTGATCTGTTCGACGGCTGAGCTTTGCTCTTCCAGCGCCAGGGCGATCCGCTGCAACATCTGGTCGGTGGCTTGCGTCTCACGCTCGATGCTGGCCATGTCCTGGCTGACGTCCACCACGGCTTTGACAGCACTGCGGGCTTCCTCCACCGCTTGCTTGACCAGCACGGCGATTTCCTGGGAACTTTGCGCGCTGTTCAGGGCCAGTTTGCCGACTTCATCGGCCACCACCGCAAAGCCCTTGCCATGTTCGCCTGCCCGAGCCGCCTCGATGGCCGCATTCAGTGACAGGAGGTTGGTTTTGTTGGCAATTTTTTCGATGACCTCGGTGATCTTGTTGATCTTCTCGGAGTTGGTCGCAATGTTGTTCACCACGTTGACCATGTCTTCCATTTTGCCCATGCTGCCACGCACCAAGATGAAGGACTGGCGAGATTTTTGGGTGGCCACTTCTGTGTTTTGGGACACTTCGGCGACCGAACTCACGGTTTGCCGCACGGCGGAGGCCACCTGACCGATGGCGTCGGTCTGGTGGCGTGCACCGTCGGAAATCTGGCCAATGGCGTTGGAGGCCTCGCCCGAGGCTGCGGCCACCTGGCGGGCATTTTGGTGGATGGTGATCATGGCCGAGCGCAAGGCTTCCAGGGAATGGTTGATGTTGCGCTTGAGTTCGTCCAGATCGCCCAAGGCCTGCGCCGTGACGCGCTGCTGCAACTGGCCTTG
>JAIXXW010000193.1 GCA_027490555.1 Comamonadaceae bacterium
GCGGTGGAATCTGGCCCGTGCGAGCAGGTCCTGCGTCGCCCCCGGGCCGCCTACACCCGCCAGTTGCTCTCGGCGGTGCCGGGCATGACGCCGCCTGCGGCCAAACCCGCTTTCACCGGCCCGGTGCTGCTGTCCGGCCAGGGTGTGGGCAAAACCTATGGCAGCCGCGACTGGATGGGGCGCAACCGCGCCACGGCTGCCTTGCAAAACGCCCAGGTGGCGGTGCATGCGGGCGAGACCGTGGGCATCGTGGGCGAGTCGGGTTCGGGTAAATCCACCTTTACCCGCTGCCTGATCCGGTTGATCGACCCCAGCCAGGGCCAGGTCCACTGGGGCGAGCACGAGGTGGCCACCCTGCCCGAGAGCCGCCTGCGCCCCTTGCGCAGCCAGGTGCAGGTGGTGTTCCAGGACCCCAACCGCTCGCTCAACCCGCGCCGCACCGTGGGCCAGTCCATGGTCGAGGGCGCCATGAATTTTGGCCAGTCGCGTGCCCAGGCCGAAGCTTTGGCGGCCGAGTTGATGGCCCAGGTGCGCTTGCCGGTCGAGGCCTTGCAACGCTACCCCAGCCAGTTCAGCGGTGGCCAAAGACAGCGCCTGGCGATTGCCCGGGCCTTGGCCTGCCGCCCCCAGGTGCTGGTGGCCGACGAGGCGGTGAGTGCGCTGGACGTGAGCGTGCAGGCGCAAATACTGAACCTGCTGCGCGAGATCCAGGGCCGACTCGGCCTGGGCCTGCTGTTCATCACCCACGACCTGCGCGTGGCCGCGCAACTGTGTGACCGCGTGGTGGTGATGCACCAGGGCCGCATCGTCGAGGAAGGCCCCACCGCCGAGCTCTACGCCAACCCGCAACAAGACTACACCCGCCGCCTGCTCGACGCCGCACCGGCCGCCTTGCCGCCTCTGGAAGCGGTTTGAGGCCCGAGAGATTTCTGATTGTCCCTGTCCATGACCCGCATCCTGATCGCTGGCTACCAGCACGAGACCAACACCTTTGCCCCCAGCCTGGCCGATTGGGCCGCCTTTCAGACGGGTGAGGCCTTTCCGGCCTATGTGCGCGGTCAGGCCATGCTGGACCAGATGACGGGCGTGAACATCCCGGCGGGGGGCTTCATCGACGCGGCCCGGCGCGAGGGCTGGCACTTGCTGCCCTCGGCCTGGGCGGGTGCCACGCCGTCCTCGTATGTGACCGCCGATGCGTTTGAGCGCATCTGCGCTGCCATCCTGGAGGACCTGCGCGCCGCCATGGTGCAGGGCCTGGACGGCGTTTACCTGGACCTGCATGGCGCGGCCGTGGCCGAAAACGCCGACGACAGCGAGGGCGAGTTGATCGCCCGCATCCGCGCTGTGGTGGGCCCGCGTGTGCCCATCGTGGCCAGCCTGGACCTGCACGCCAACGTGACCGAGCGCATGCTGCGCCTGTCCGACGGCCTGGTGGCTTACCGCACCTCCCCGCACATCGCCATGGCCGAGACCGGCGAGCGCGCCGCCGTGCTGCTGCGCGAACACCTGCGTGCCGGGGCCAAAAGCCCGGTGCAGGCACGGCGTCTGCCATTCCTCATCCCGCTCAATGCGCAAAGCACCTGGATGGCCCCGGCCAAAGACCTCTACGACGAGATGATCGCGCTGGAGACGCAGACCGGCTGCATGCTGAGTTTTTGCATGGGCTTTCCCGCGTCCGACTTTGACGAATGCGGCCCGGTGGTCTGGGGCCATGGCCCGCAGGCTGAAATGGCAGTGCAGCGCCTGTTCGAGCGCGTGGCCGAGCCCGGCCAGTGGCGCCCCGACGTGCTGCCTGCCCGCGAGGCCGTGGCGCAGGCCTTGGCCACCGCCGAGCTGTCGGCAGCGCCCGTGGTCATCGCCGACACCCAGGACAACCCCGGGGCGGGTGGCGACAGCAACACCACCGGCATGCTGCACGCCTTGCTGCAGCAAGGGGCCGGCCAGCGCTGGCCTGGCCAGGTGGCGCTGGGTTTGCTGTACGACCCCGAGGCCGCCCGCAAGGCCCATGCCGCCGGGGTGGGGGCCCACCTGCAACTGGCGCTGGGCAAGGCCGTGCCCACCTTCACCGGCGAGGTCAGCGATCCGCCGGTGTCTGGGCGCTTCACGGTGCGGGCCCTGGGCGCGGACGACTGCGAGCTCAAAGGCCCGATGATGACCGGCATGAAGGCCCACATCGGGCCCTGTGCCTGCCTGGAAATCGATGGCGTGCTGATCGCCGTGGCCAGCGGCAAGATGCAGATGCTCGACCGCGAACTGTTTCGCGCCGTGGGCATCCAGCCCGAGCAGATGAAGCTCTTGGTGGTCAAAAGCTCCAACCATTTCCGCGCCGATTTCACCCCCATCGCCAGCCGTGTGCTGGTGGCCAAGGCGGCAGGCCCCATGGCCGCCGACCCGGGCGATTTGCCCTGGACCAAACTGGGGCCCCAGACCCGCACCCGGCCCTGAGCGGCCTGTTCGCGGCCGATCGCCTGTTCACAACCCAAGAGGCTTGACCATGACCCCAGCCGCGCACGACCTGACCCAGACCCCAGCCCATGAACTGCTGGCGCTGTACCGCAGCGGCCAGGCCTCGCCGGTCGAGGTGACCCAGGCGGTGCTGCAGCGCATCGGGCGCATCAACCCGCAGATCAACGCTTTTTGCCTGGTCGATGAAGAGGCCGCCATGGCCAGCGCCCGGGCCAGCGAAGCCCGCTGGCAGGCGCACCGCCAGCAGGGCACAGCGGTGGGCGCGCTCGAGGGGGTGCCGACCTCCATCAAGGACCTGATCCTCACGCGCGGCTGGCCCACCCTGCGCGGCAGCCGCACCATCGACCCGAACCAACCCTGGGACATCGACGCCCCGGCCACCGCCCGATTGCGCGAAGCCGGTGCGGTGCTGCTGGGCAAAACCACCACACCCGAATTCGGTTGCAAGGGCGAGACCAACTCGCCGGCCACCGGCATCACCCGCAACCCCTGGAACCTGCAACACACCCCTGGCGGTTCATCGGGCGGCACGGCCGCGGCCGTGGCCGCAGGCCTGGGGCCGCTGAGCGTGGGCACCGATGGCGCGGGCAGTGTGCGCATCCCGGCGGCTTTTTGCGGCAACGTCGGTCTCAAACCCAGTTTTGGCCGCGTGCCGGCCTACCCTTTGTCGCCCTTTGGTTCGGTGGCCCACCTGGGGCCGCACACCATGAGCGTGCGCGACGCGGCGCTGATGATGAACGTGCTCAAGCAGCCCGATGCCCGCGACTGGACCGCACTGCCCCCCGACGCCAGCGACTACACCGTGGGCCTGGACGACGGCGTTCGCGGATGGCGCATCGCCTACTCGCCCACCTTGGGCTATGCGCACAACGTGCACCCCGAAATCGCTGCGGCGGTCGAAGCCGCGGTGCACCAACTGCAAGCCCTGGGCGCCCACGTCGAGCAGGTCGACCCGGGTTTTGAAGACCCGCTGGAGATCACCACCGGGCTGTGGTTTTTGGGCGCTTACACCGTCTGGCAGGGCTTGAGCGCCCAGCAGCAAGCCGTGGCCGACCCGGATTTCCGGGCCGAGGCCGAGTTGGGGGCGCAACTGAGCACCTTGCACATCCAACAGCTGAACCAGCGCCGGGGCGTGCTGGGCTCGCACATGCGCCAATTCATGCAGCGCTATGACCTGCTGGTCACGCCCGCCGTCGCCATCCCGGCGTTCGAGGCGCGAGCGGCCGGCACGGTGCCCATGGACCCGGTGGCCATGCTGGGCTGGACCCCTTTCAGCTACCCCTTCAACCTGACACAACAACCGGCCATCACCGTGCCCTGCGGCTTGACCCGCAGCGGTTTGCCCATGGGCCTGCAGATCGTGGGGCCGATGTTTGGCGACGCCATGGTGCTGCGTGCGGCCCGGGCGTACGAGTCGGTCATGCCGCTCGCGCGTCCGCTGGTGTGACGCCAGGCCTGCGGGCCGCCTCTTCGCATGACCCCCGGGCCGCACCCTGCGGCGGATCCATATTGGGTATCATGGATTCTTTTTTCCGTTCAATGAGTTCTTTGATGTGAATTTGTTGTCCGGGCCGTCCATCCCTTTGCCATCACCGTGGGGAACGCATGCAATTGATCTGGGTCGCAGGCCCTGCAGGCCAAGTCGTCAAGCTGTCCATCACCGCACGCACGGTGGCGCTGCTGATGGCGGCTTTGGCCCTGGGTGGGCTGGTGCTGGGCTTTGTGTTCCATGGGGTCGGCTGGCGTGTGGCCATCGCGCACGCGCCCGAGTTGGCCCAGCGTCTGGGGGGCGTCACCAGCCACAGCGAGCATGAAAAACTGGAAGCCACCTACCGGGCCAAACTGGAACAACTGGACCAACAACTGCTGGCCGTCGGTGAGCACCTGAAATCACTGCAAGACACCCAAAACCAGGTGCTGGGCCGGCTGGGACTGGCCAAGCTGCTGTCCTTGAACCCCCCCGACAAGGCGGACTGGGCTTGGGGCCAAGGCGGCCCCCTGAACCTGTTGCCGCGCTGGGGCCCGACCGAATGGCGGCTCGAGCAGCAACTGGACCTGTCCTTGCAGCAGGCCCAGCGCATGGCGCAATCGCTGGCCCAGGTGCAAGGCCGCTGGGTCCAGGACCTGGAGCGGCTGCAACAGGTGCCCACCCAGCTGCCGATGGCCTCTGACTTTTTGCTCACCAGCTCCTATGGTTTTCGCCTCGACCCCTTCACCCGTTTGCCCAGCCTGCACGAGGGCCTGGACTTGGTCGCCCCCGTGGGCACCCCGGTGCTGGCCACCGCGGACGGCGTGGTGATCCGGGCCGAGTACGCGGGCGCTTTCGGCAATCTGGTGGAGTTGGCGCACAGCCAGGGCTTTGTCACCCGTTACGCGCACCTCCAAAGCATCGCCGTGCAGCCCGGCGAGCCGGTGGCGCAGCAGGCCGTGCTGGGCACTTTGGGCAACACCGGCCGTTCCAGCGGGCCGCATCTGCATTACGAGGTGCATTTCCAAGGGCGGCCGATGCACCCCGCCAAGGCGCTGTCGGCTTGGGCGCGCGAAGCAGGCCATTGACACCACAGGAGGCCCCGTGTTCACCAAGAAAAAAGCCAGCATCTCCCCCCTGGTCCTTAACCAGGAGAAGTTCGACACCCTGATCGGTCGGCATGCAGAAATCCAGGGCTGTCTGAAGTTGCAAGAGAGCGTGCGCATCGATGGCAAGGTGCTGGGCAACATCGAGGCCCCCGACAACGACAGCATCTGCGTGGTGATCGGCCCCACCGGAGAGGTGCGGGGCGATGTGCTGGCCAGCCGCATCCTGGTGGCCGGTCAGGTGTCGGGCAATATCCATGCGCTGGAGCGTGTGGAGATCATGGCCAGTGCCCTGGTTCAGGGGGACATCCGCTACGCATCGCTGGCGGTGGAGCACGGGGCCAGGTTGCTCGGCCTGATGATCCAGGTGGACGCCTCCGACCTGCCCGCCCGTTCGAGCCGCGACGCGCACGCCGCCATTTTGAAAGCCCAAGGCGAAGCCTGAAACTCATTATCATCGGTGGATGACATTTTTAGCCATCGATGTGGGCAACACGCGCCTGAAATGGGCGCTGTACGACCAACCCCAGCCCAGCGGGCAGCTGCTGGCGCAAGGCGCCGAGTTTCTGGAAAACATCGACCGCTTGTCGGAAGGGGCTTGGGCGAGCTTGCCCACACCCCACCGGATGCTCGGCTGTGTGGTGGCCGGTGACGCCATCAAGCGGCGTGTGCAGGAACAAATGGAGATCTGGGACTTTGCACCGAATTGGGTGGTCCCCAGCGCCCAGGAGGCGGGGCTGACCAACGGATACGACCACCCTTCACGCCTGGGTGCAGACCGCTGGGTGGCCATGGTGGGTGCCCGCCAGCGCATGCTGGCCAAAGGCCAGGCGCGTCCGCTGGTGGTGGTCATGGTGGGCACCGCCGTGACGGTCGAGGCGATCGATGCCGGGGGCCGTTTTCTCGGGGGTCTGATCCTGCCCGGCCACGGCATCATGTTGCGGGCGCTGGAGTCCGGCACCGCGGGCTTGCATGTGCCCACGGGGGATGTCCGGCCTTTTCCGACCAACACCAGCGACGCCCTGACCAGCGGTGGCACCTACGCCATTGCCGGAGCCTGCGAGCGCATGGTCCAGCACCTGCGCGAGCACACTGGGCAAGAGCCCCTGTGCATCATGACCGGCGGTGCGGGCTGGAAAATGGCGCCGAGCATGTCGGTGCAGTTCGAGCTGGTGGACAACCTGATCTTTGACGGCCTGCTGGCGCTGGCCGCCCAGCGCTTTCACTGACCATCGCCCGCAGCGGGCGGGTTGTAGGCCGCGGTCAGGGCCTGCAAATGGCTTTGCAAATCGGTGTTGGCCATGTGCGGCGTCAGCAGGGCCAGCACATGCTGGGCCCCCCGCGTCAGCGCCAGACCGGCGCTGGCCGGCTCCATCGCCTGCCGGGGGTTGCGCACGTATTCATAGCTCAGCCAATAGGTCACCATCACCGACATGCTGGCCGACAGCGTCTCGATGGGGTCCGGGTCCAGGCGCATCAGCCCTTGGGCGGCCAGGGATTCCAGCATCTGCCGAAAGGCGCGCGTCTTGCGCTCCAAAATGGCATGGAAATGGGTTTCCAGGTGGCGGTTGCCCGACAGCAGATTGTTCAGATCGCGGTACAAAAACCGGTGGCTCCAAACCTGCTCGAACACCGAGTGCAGGAAAAACCAGGCGTCCTCCACATCCTTGACGTCCGGCGCCGCCTCGAGCAAGCCCAGCATGGCCGCCTCGTAGCGGTCAAACAGGCGGTTCACCAGGGCGTCCTTGGAGGGAAAGTGGTAGTACAGGTTGCCGGGACTGATGCCCAGCTCGGCCGAGATCAGGGTGGTCGACACATTCGGCTCGCCAAACCGGTTGAACAGGTCCAGCGTCACCTCGGCAATGCGCTCGGCGGTGCGGCGGGGTGCTTTCTTGACCATGTCAGCAGCGTGCGGGGATGGCCTCAGGCCTTGGCACCGCCGGGTTTCTTGCGGGCCACGGATGGGCGGGTCTTTTGCAAGGCGGCCACTTGCGATTCCAGTTGGGCCACCCGTTCGTTGAGCAACTGGATGTCCAACATCGAGGGCATGCCCAAGCGCTGCAAGGCCTTGGCCACGCGGTCTTCGAACAGGTGCTCGAGCTTGTCCACGCGGACACTGGCCTGCTGGCCGAAATCGCTGGCCATGTGGCTCAGGCGCTCGGTGGCCTCTTGCAAACGTTGCTGGGCTTCGGCCTGGCTTTTGCGCTGAAAAGCCAGCCCGTCGTTGAGCAGGGCTTCCATGGCTTTGCTGCCTTGCTCCTGGGCTTTGGCCATGGCCCCGAGCCCGGCCAGCCAGACCTGGTGAGCGGGCAGGGTCAGGGCGTCCGGGGCGGGTGCCGGTTGGGCAGGTTTGCGCGGGGTGGATTTGGATGCGGCCATGGTGAACTCCTCAACAGGCCACCACTTTAACCGCTCAAGCCTGCGGCGCCGCTGACGGCAAGCGCGTCAACCGGTCCACCCGCAATCCTTCTAGAATCCAAGCGGTGGGACCCCCCCACTGTTGCACCTCCAACCCCTTCATTCCATGACCCTTCTTGTCACCGGCGGCGCGGGATTCATCGGCGCCAACTTCGTCCTCGACTGGCTGGCCAGCAGCGATGAGCCCGTCATCAACCTCGACAAACTCACCTACGCAGGCAACCCGGAGACCCTGGCCAGCCTGCAGGGCGATGCACGCCACCGGCTGGTGCAGGGCGATATCGGAGACAGTGCCCTGGTCAGCCGCCTGTTGGCCGAGCACCGGCCCCGGGCGGTGCTGAACTTTGCCGCTGAAAGCCATGTGGACCGCTCCATCCACGGACCTGGCGAGTTCATCGAGACCAATGTCGTGGGCACCTTCCGCCTGCTGGAGTCGGTGCGTGGCCACTGGAGCGCTTTGCCAGAGGCCGAGCAGGCGGCATTCCGGTTTTTGCATGTGTCCACCGACGAGGTGTACGGCTCGCTGGCCAAAGAGGATCCGGCTTTTACCGAACACCACCGCTACGAACCCAACAGCCCGTATTCCGCCAGCAAAGCGGCCAGCGACCACCTGGTGCGTGCCTGGCACCACACCTATGGCCTGCCGGTGCTGACCACCAACTGCAGCAACAACTACGGCCCCTACCACTTTCCGGAAAAGCTCATCCCGCTCATGATCGTCAACGCGCTGGCCGGCAAGCCCCTGCCGGTGTACGGCGACGGCATGCAGATCCGTGACTGGCTGTACGTCAAGGACCACTGCAGCGCCATCCGCCGCGTGCTGCAAGCCGGTCGCGTGGGCGAGACCTACAACGTGGGCGGCTGGAACGAGAAGCCCAACATCGAGATCGTGCAGACCATTTGCCGGCTGCTCGACGAGATGCGCCCCAAAGCCCAAGGCAGCTATGCCAGCCAGATCACCCACGTGACCGACCGTCCGGGCCATGACCGGCGCTACGCGATCGACGCCCGCAAGCTCGAAGCCGAGCTGGGCTGGACACCGGCCGAAACTTTCGAGACCGGCATCCGCAAAACCGTCACCTGGTACCTGGACAACCCCGAGTGGGTGCAGCACGTGCAAAGCGGCGCTTACCGCGACTGGGTGAACAAGCACTACAACGCCTCATGAACATCCTACTCCTGGGCAAAAACGGCCAGGTCGGCTGGGAGCTGCAGCGCAGCCTGGCCCCGCTGGGCCAGGTGCTGGCGCTGGACCGGCACAGCCGCGAGTTTTACGGTGACCTGAGCCAGCCCGAGCGCCTGGCTCAAACGGTGCTGGCCTGGAAGCCGGACATCATCGTCAATGCCGCCGCGCACACCGCGGTGGACAAGGCCGAGAGCGAACCCGAGCTGGCCCGTTGCCTCAACGCCAGCGCCCCGGCTGCGCTGGCGCAGGCGGCCGCACAGACCGGGGCCTGGCTGGTGCACTACTCCACCGATTACGTCTTCAATGGCCAGGGCCAAACCCCCTGGCAAGAGGACGATGCCACCGGGCCCCTGAGTGTCTATGGCCAGACCAAGCTCGAAGGCGAGCAGGCCATCGTGGCCAGTGGCTGCAGGCACCTGATTTTTCGCACCAGCTGGGTGTATGCGGCGCGCGGGGGCAACTTTGCCAAAACCATGCTGCGCCTGGCCGGCGAGCGCGAGCGCCTGACGGTCATCGACGACCAGCACGGCGCGCCCACCGGGGCCGACCTGATCGCCGACATCACTGCCCACGCCCTGCGCGCTTGCCTGCTGCAGCCCGGCTTGGGCGGCGTCTACCACCTGGCCGCCGCAGGCCACACCAGCTGGCACGGCTATGCCCGCCATGTGATCGACCAGGCCCGCCAGATCCGGCCAGAGCTGCCCCTGAAAGTCAGCGACATCGCACCGGTTGCCACCAGCGCTTTTCCCACGCCCGCGCAGCGGCCGCTCAACTCCCGACTGGACACCCGCAAGTTGCAGCAAGCCTTTGGCCTGGCGCTGCCGCCCTGGCAAATCGGCGTCAACCGCATGCTCGCCGAGGTGCTCTGAAGGCCCCACCGATTGCGGCACAATCGTTGGTACTCACTCTCTTTGTTACCCGCTCAACCCCGTTTTGCCGAAGTGCCCACCATGACCGACCTCTCCTCCACCACGACCCTGGCCCCGCAGGATCAGGCCCTGATCCTGGCCCAGGCCATGCCTTACATCCGCAAGTTCCACGGCAAGACCCTGGTCATCAAGTACGGTGGCAACGCCATGACCGATCCGGCCCTGCAGCAGGCCTTCGCAGAAGACGTGGTGCTGCTCAAACTGGTGGGCATGAACCCGGTGGTGGTGCATGGTGGCGGCCCGCAAATCGAAACCGCCCTCAAGCGCCTGGGCAAAACCGGCGAATTCATCCAGGGCATGCGCGTCACCGATGCCGAGACCATGGAGGTGGTCGAATGGGTGCTGGGCGGTGAAGTGCAGCAAGACATTGTGGGCATGATCAACCGCGCCGGCGGCAAGGCCGTGGGTCTGACCGGCCGCGACGGTGGCTTGATCCGCGCCAAACAACTGCGCCTGGTCGACAGCCAGGACCCGAGCAAGGTCCACGATGTGGGCCAGGTCGGTGACATCGAAAGCATCGACCCGGCCATCATCCGGTGCCTGCAGGACGATGCCTTCATTCCGGTGGTCAGTCCCATCGGCTTTGGCATCCACAACGAAAGCTACAACATCAACGCCGACGTGGTGGCCGCCAAGCTGGCCACCGTGCTGCAGGCCGAAAAATTGCTCATGCTCACCAACATCCGTGGCGTGCTCGACAAGGA
>JAIXXW010000157.1 GCA_027490555.1 Comamonadaceae bacterium
CCCTGGGCCGAGCGGCAGGCGCAGCAAATCAAGGCCCCCTTCCAAGGCCAGCTGACTTTGGGGCAAACCGGGGCCTGGCTGCGTGAAAAGCAAGGCACGCAGCAATTCGCGGTGAATGTACGGCGCTTTGACGGCATCGACCAGATGGAGGGTGTCCGCATCCATGCCTTCAATGACCGTGGTCAACTGCTGGCCATCACCACCGCGCGCCAGGCGCGGATCGAGACAGGGCAATGGCAGCTCAGCCAGGTGAATCACAAAGCCATCCTGGCGGCCACCACGCAGTTCAGGGTGGTGCAATCGGCCAGCATGGTCTGGCCCACCGGCATCAGCGCCGACATGGTGGCCGCCGCCTTGCTCAGCCCGGACAGCATGAGCACCTGGGAGCTGTTTGGCTACATGCGGCACCTGGCGGTGAACAACCAAAACGCGCAGCGCTATGAAATCGAGTTCTGGCGCAAGGTCTTTTACCCCCTGAGCTGCCTGGTGATGCTGGTGCTGGCGCTGCCATTTGCCTACCTGCATTTCCGCTCAGGCCAAATTGCAGGACACGTTTTTGGCGGGGTTTTGGCGGGCATCAGTTTTGCCCTGCTCAACAACGTCTTCAGTTTCATTGGCAATCTGCAAAACTGGCAACCGTTGCTGACCTCTGCAGCACCGGCCCTGTTGTACAGCGCCGTTTCTTTGGCCGCTTTTTGGTGGATGGTACTTCGGCGATGAACCCCAATCCCAACACGCAAGAGGGCGTGGTGCTGTTTGCCCATGGCTCGCGCGACCCCCTGTGGCGCCTGCCGATCGACGCGGTGGCCCGTCAGATGAGCGCGCTGTGGCCGGGTTTGCCCGTGGCCGTGGCTTTTCTGGAGCTGACCGAGCCGGACCTGCCCAGCACGGTGGAAGCGATGATGAAGCAAGGCCTTTCGCAGCTGCGCATCGTGCCCATGTTTTTGGGCGTGGGCCGCCATGCCCGTGAAGACTTGCCCGAGATGGTGCGCGGGCTGAGCCAGGCTTATCCCCAGATGCGCTTCGAGCTGGTGCCGGCGATTGGCGAACACCCGGCCATGACCACCCTCATGGCGCGCATCGCTGCCGGCTTGGAGCACCAGGATATAGACAGATAAAGCATAATGCGCGTCAAATATATATTGATAAGCATATGAATCTGCACCAATTCCGTTTCGTTCAGGAAGCCGCACGGCGCAACCTCAACCTGACCGAGACCGCCAAAGCCCTGCACACCTCCCAACCCGGGGTGTCCAAAGCCATCATCGAACTTGAAGAGGAACTGGGCATTGAAATTTTTGCCCGCCATGGCAAACGCCTCAAACGCATCACCGAGCCGGGCCAGCATGTGCTGCACAGCATCGAGCTGATCCTGCGCGAGGTGAACAACCTGAAGAAGATTGGCGAGCAGTTCAGCACCCAAGACAGTGGCACCCTGTCGATTGCCACCACCCACACCCAGGCGCGCTATGTCTTGCCCCTGCCTGTGGCGAGGCTGCGCGAGAAATACCCCAAGGTCAACATCAGCTTGCACCAGGGCGCACCCGACCAGGTGGCCAAGATGCTGCTCGACGACACCGCCGAGATCGGCATCGCCACCGAATCCCTGTCGGACTACGAAGACCTGGTGACCCTGCCCTGCTACGAGTGGCAGCACGTGCTGGTTCTGCCCATGGACCACCCCTTGGCGAGCAAGCCCCACCTGTCGCTGGAAGACATTGCCAGTGAACCCTTGGTCACCTACCACCCCTCCTTCACCGGCCGCAGCCGCATCGATCAGGCCTTTGCAGCCAAAAAAATCACCCCCCGCATCGCCCTGGAAGCCATCGATTCCGACGTCATCAAAACCTATGTGCGCCTGGGTCTGGGCATCGGCATCGTGGCCGAGATGGCGGTCAAGGATGACCCGGTCAAGGACCTGGCGGTGCGGCCCCTGGGCGGCTTGCTGGGCATGAATGTGGCCCGCGTGGCCTTCAAGCGCGGCGCCTATCTGCGCCAATTTGTCTACCAATTTGCCGAAATGCTGAGCGACCGCCTGACAGCACCGCTGGTCGCTCGGGCCATGTCCGGCCCTGTCAACGATTACGAACTGTGATTGAGCCATGAACCCACGCACACCTGCCATCGTGTCCAAAGCGCCCCAGATGGGCACCACCATCTTCACCGTCATGTCGGCCCTGGCGGCGGAAAAAAACGCGGTCAACCTGGGCCAGGGCTTTCCGGACTTTCCCTGCGACCCCCGGCTGCCGGCCCTGGTCAACGACGCGATGCGCGAAGGCCTGAACCAGTACCCGCCCATGATGGGGGTGGCTCCGCTGCGCGAAGCGGTGTCGCGCAAAATCCACACCCTCTACGGTCGGCACTACGACCCAGTGAGCGAGATCACCGTCACCGCCGGTGCCACCCAGGCGATCCTCACCATCGTGCTGGCCATCGTGCACCCGGGCGATGAGGTGATCGTGCTCGAACCCTGCTACGACAGCTATGTGCCGAACATCGAATTGGCGGGCGGCGTGGTGGTGCGCGTGCCC
>JAIXXW010000007.1 GCA_027490555.1 Comamonadaceae bacterium
AGCTTCTGGGGCCGTCCTGCCTACATGCTGCAAATGCCCGATGGCTCGATGCTGGTCTCTGACGAGCAGCTCGGTGCCATCTACCGCATCTCGTATGCCAAGCCTTGATGGCCTGCAGCGCAGCGCACGCTGGGGGGTGGTCCTGGCAGGGGCCTTGGCCTGGACCACGCCTGCGGCGTGGGCCCAGCAGGCCTTCCAGGGCGCAGCCCGGGTCAATGCCAGCATCAAGGCCCCCGAGCGCGCCGCGCAATGCGTGGCCTGCCACGGTCCGGCTGGCGTCTCCCAGATCCCCAGCATCCCGTCGCTGGCGGCCCAGCCCAAAACCTTCATCGAAAACCAGCTGGTGCTGATCCGCGAAGGTTTGCGCGATGTGCCCGCCATGAAAGGCTCGCTGGACGGTGTCCCGGATGCCGAACTGGTGGCCCTGGCCGCGTATTTCTCGGCCCAGCCTGCCCCGCCTGCGGCCAAGGGGCGTGTCAACAAGGCCAGCCTGGAGCGTGGCCGGGAACTGGCCAAATCGGCTTTGTGTGGCACTTGCCATTTGCCACAATACCAAGGCCGTGACCAGGTTCCCCGCCTGGCCAGCCAGCAGGAGCAGTTTTTGCTAGACGTGATGAAGGAATACCGTGACAAGCCCGGCCCAGGCCGCGACACGGTGATGGCCGCGGCCTTGTACGGCATCAACGATGCCCAGCTCAAAGACTTGGCGCACTTTTTCGCCCACAGCCGCTGAAGCGGCGGCCGCAAAAAAAGGGACAATGGGCGGCTTGGCCCTTTGGCCCCTTTTTTGGATTTTTCACCCCCATGACCCAGCCCTCGGCTTTCAAACGCGCCCCCCGTCCCGAAGGCAAGGGCGCAGCGGCGGCGCCCAGTGGCACCGTGCGCCTGAACAAGCGCATGGCCGAGTTGCGCATGTGCTCGCGCCGCGAAGCCGATGCCTGGATCGAGCAAGGCTGGGTGTCGGTCAACGGCCAGGTGGCCCAAATGGGCCAGCAGGTCAGCTTGTCGGACCGCATCACAGTGGACCGCGCCGCCGAGCAGCAGCAAGAGCGGCAAGTCACCATCTTGCTGCACAAGCCTATGGGTTATGTCAGCGGGCAGGCCGAAGACGGGCACGAGCCCGCCATCACCCTGATCCACCCGCGCAGCCACTGGATGGGCGACCCCAGCCGACTGCGCTTCACACCGACGCAGCTGCGCGGGCTGGCCCCGGCCGGACGCCTGGACATCGACTCCACAGGCCTGCTGGTGCTGACACAAGATGGCCGCGTGGCGCGCCAGCTGATCGGTGAAGACTCGGAAATGGAAAAGGAATACCTGGTGCGCGTGGCCTACACCGGCCACGAAAACACCGCTGCGGCCTCGGCCGCATCGGCCACCTACGGCGGCAAAGCCCAGCAGCTCACAGCCATTGGCGACTTCGACCGCGTGAGCGCCAATGTGCAAGCCGTCTTCCCCGCCGCCCAACTGCAGCGCCTGCGCCACGGCCTGAGCCTGGACGGCAAACCCCTCAAGCCTGCCAAGGTCGAGTGGCAAAACCCCGAACAGCTGCGCTTTGTGCTGACCGAAGGCAAAAAACGCCAGATCCGCCGCATGTGCGAGCAGGTGGGCCTGAAGGTGGTGGGCCTCAAGCGCATCCGCATGGGCGGCGTGCAGCTGGGCCAAATGCCCCCAGGGACCTGGCGCTATCTGGGGCCTCACGAATCGTT
Source organism: Comamonadaceae bacterium (assembly GCA_027490555.1). Classification (GTDB taxonomy): domain Bacteria; phylum Pseudomonadota; class Gammaproteobacteria; order Burkholderiales; family Burkholderiaceae_C; genus Limnohabitans_A. The sequence goes on from JAIXXW010000007.1 coordinate 1,710, forward strand.
TTGACCCCTTGAAATCCCCCTTGGACGCCCCCATCTGTGGGGCGTTCTTGTTTTCTGACCTTTTTTGTTGAACCGCCATGAGCAAACAAACCCATGCCTTTCAGGCCGAAGTCGCACAACTGCTGCACCTGGTCACCCACTCGCTGTACTCCAACCAAGAGATTTTTCTGCGCGAGCTCATCTCCAACGCTTCGGACGCCTGCGACAAGCTGCGCTTTGAAGCGCTGAACCACAACGCCCTGTACGAAGACGCGCCCGATCTGCAGGTGCGCTTGTCCTTTGACAAAAACGCCAAGACCCTGACGATCACCGACAACGGCATCGGCATGACGGCGCAAGAGGCGATTGACCACCTGGGCACCATCGCCAAGAGCGGCACCAAGGACTTCATGAGCCGGCTCAGTGGCGACCAAAAGCAGGACGCGCAGCTGATCGGCCAGTTTGGCGTCGGTTTTTATTCGGGCTTCATCGTGGCCGACAAGATCACCGTGGAAACCCGCCGTGCGGGCGCCAAGCCCGAAGAAGGCGTACGCTGGATCAGCGCCGGCACAGGCGACTTTGAGGTCGAGACCATCACCCGCGCCGAACGCGGCACCAGCGTGATCTTGCACTTGCGCGAAGAAGCGCTGGAGTACGCCAACACCTGGAAGCTCAAGGAGATCGTCGGCAAATACTCCGACCACATCAGCCTGCCCATCCTGATGGAAAAGGAAGAGTGGAAAGACGGCGAGCTGATCGACCCCCACGACGAAAACGGCGGCCGCCAGCCTGGCGGCATGGTCAAGACGGGCGAATGGGAAACCATCAACAAAGCCAGCGCCTTGTGGACCCGCCCCAAGAAAGACATCAGCGATGAACAGTACGCCGACTTCTACAAACAGATCAGCCGCGACTTTGAAGCCCCGCTGACCTGGACCCACAACCGCGTGGAAGGCAGCACCGAATACACCCAGCTGCTCTACATCCCTGGCAAAGCGCCCCATGACCTGTGGAACCGCGACAAGAAAGCGGGCATCAAGCTGTACGTCAAGCGCGTGTTCATCATGGACGATGCCGAAGCCCTGATGCCCAGCTACCTGCGCTTCGTCAAGGGCGTGGTGGACTCGGCCGATCTGCCGCTGAACGTCAGCCGCGAGCTGCTGCAAGAAAGCCGCGATGTCAAAGCCATCCGCGAAGGCTGCACCAAGCGGGTGCTGTCGATGCTGGAAGACCTGGCCAAGCACGACAAGGCGCCTGAGAGCACCGACGGGGTGACGGATGTCCTGAGTGAGGAAGACAAAGCCAAACTGGGGCAATATGCCAAGTTCTACGCCGAATTCGGCGCGGTGCTCAAAGAAGGCCTGGGCGAAGACTTTGCCAACCGCGAGCGCCTGCTCAAATTGCTGCGTTTTGCATCGACCACCAGCGACACCTTGAGTGTGAGCTTTGCTGACTACAAGGCCCGCATGAAGGACGGCCAGGACGCGATCTACTACATCACCGCCGACACCCTGGCCGCTGCCAAGAACAGCCCCCAGCTGGAAGTCTTCAAGAAAAAAGGCATCGAGGTGTTGCTGATGACCGACCGCGTCGACGAATGGGCGCTGAACTTTGTGCACGAGTTCGACGGCACCCCGCTGCAGAGCGTGGCCAAGGGTGCGTTTGACCTGGGCAAGCTGCAGGACGAAGAAGAAAAGAAAGCGGCCGAAACCGCCGCCGAGACCTTCAAGCCCGTGCTGGCCAAGTTGAAGGAGGCGCTCAAGGACAAAGCCGAGGACGTGCGCGTGACCAGCCGCCTGGTGGACAGCCCCGCCTGCCTGGTGGTGACCGACGACGGCATGAGCATGCAACTGGCCCGCATGCTCAAGCAAGCCGGTCAAAAAGCCCCCGACGTCAAGCCGGTGCTGGAGGTCAACCCCGAGCACGCGCTGGTCAAAAAGCTCGACGGCTCGGTGCATTTCCACGACCTGGCCCACATCCTGTTCGACCAGGCCTTGCTGGCCGAAGGCGGCCTGCCCGAAGACCCGGCGGCCTATGTCAAGCGGGTCAATGCCCTGCTGAGCTGAGCCCGGCGCTGTCTGGACGGGGCGGTGTGGCCTGGGGGCGGCGCCAGGGGCCAGCCGCCCAGGAGACAAGCCCGCCGCACGCGATCGGCTAAATTGGGTCCATGCACAGCACCCCGGCCGACCCCGCCCTCATCGATTCGCGCCAAGCCGCCTGGCGCTTGCTCATCACGCTGGGGCTGGTGGTGTTGGGCAACAGCAGCATGTACATCGTCTCTGTCGTGCTGCCGGCTGTGCAGACCGAGTTCGGCGTGGGCCGGGCCGATGCTTCCCTGCCCTACACCCTGATGATGGTCAGCCTGGGCCTGGGCGGTTTGCTCACCGGGCGCATGGCCGACCGCCATGGCCTGATGCCGGTGTTGTGGGTCGGTGCCTTGGCCGTCTGCGCTGGCTTTGTTTGGGCCAGCCTGTCGGGCAGCATCTGGGCTTTTGGCATGGCCCACGCGCTGATGGGCTTTGTGGGCAGTTCCTCCACCTTCGCGCCCTTGATGGCCGACACCGCCCTGTGGTGGAACCGGCGTCGGGGCATTGCCGTGGCGATCTGTGCCAGTGGCAACTACATCGCGGGCACCATCTGGCCACCCCTGGTGCAGCACGGTGTGGAGACCATCGGCTGGCGCCAGACCTACCTGTTGTTGGGGATTTTTTGCGGGGTGGGCATGTTGTTGCTGGCCCTGCGCATGCGCCAGCGCCCCCCGCTGGTGACCCTGACCCCGGCCAACGCCGCCGCCCCGGTGCTGGACCGCGAGCGTCCGTTTGGCCTGCAGCCCTTTCAGGCGCAGAGCCTGCTGTGGGTGGCGGGCCTGGCCTGCTGCGTGGCCATGTCCATGCCCCAGGTGCACATCGTGGCCTATTGCACCGACCTGGGTTTTGGCGCCGCCCGCGGTGCCGAAATGCTCTCGCTCATGCTGGCCTGCGGCATCGTCAGCCGCCTGGTCTTTGGCATGATCAGCGACCGCATCGGCGGTATCCGCACCTTGCTTTTGGGCTCGTTTTTGCAAGGTGTGGCGCTTTTGCTGTTCCTGCCCTTCGACGGCATGGTGCCCCTGTACATCGTCTCGGCCATGTTCGGGCTGTTTCAGGGCGGCATCGTGCCGTCCTACGCCATCGTCATCCGTGAACACTTCAAGCCGCAGGAGGCCGGGGGCCGGGTGGGGGCCGTCATCATGGCCACCTTGCTGGGCATGGCGCTGGGCGGCTGGATGTCGGGCTGGGTGTTTGACCTGACGGGCAGTTACCACGCCGCCTTTTTGAACGGCATCGCCTGGAACCTGCTGAACCTGTGCATCGTCAGCTGGATTTTCTGGCGGGTGCGCCGCACAGAACGCGCCTGAGCAGCGGCCGCCTCAAACCACCAGGGGTGGCTCGCGCATCTGCTCGACCTGCTCTTGCAGCATCAGCACCTGGCCACGCCAATAATCGGGCGTGCCAAACCACGGAAAGTTGATCGGGAAAATCGGATCTTGCCAGCGCCGCGCCAGCCAGGCGCTGTAGTGGATCAAGCGCAGCGTGCGCAGCGGCTCGATCAGGTTCAACTCGGCGCGATCAAAGTCGCGCACCTGCTCATAACCGTCGAGCAGCGCCGACAGTTGCTGCGTGCGCTGGCGGCGGTCACCCGACAGCAGCATCCACAAATCCTGCACGGCCGGCCCCATGCGGGCGTCGTCCAGGTCCACAAAGTGCGGCCCCCCACCGGGCAGCTCCGCAGGGGTCCACAAGATGTTGCCGGGGTGGCAATCGCCATGCAGCCGCAGCGCGCCACGGTGTGAAGCACCTGGCGCCATTTTTTCTTGCACCAGCGCCAGCGCCGCCTCGAAGGCTTCGCGCCATTCACGCTCGACCTCCAACGGGATCATCTGCTGGGTGTGCAGCCAGTGGGCAGGTTCCTGGGCAAAGGTCTGCACATCCAGGCTGGGACGGTGCACAAAAGGCCTGGCTGCACCCACGCTGTGCATGCGGGCCAGAAAGCGGCCGATCCAGGCCAGCACGTCCTCATCGTCCAACTCGGGCGCGCGACCACCGCGCAAGGGACTGAGCGAAAAATCAAAACCCGCGCCTCGGTGCAAGGTCTGCCCGTTCAGCACCAAAGGGGCCACCACCGGCACTTCGGCCGCCAGGAGTTCGGCGGCAAAGTCGTGCTCCTCCAGAATCTGTGCGCGGCTCCAGCGGCCGGGGCGGTAAAACTTGAGCACGACGGTCGCATGGCCTTGCACCGGCTCGTCCAGGTGGACGCGATAGACCCGGTTTTCGTAAGAGCTCAGCGCCAGCAAGCGGCCGTCGGGCCACAGCCCCAGATCGCTCAGGGCGTCCATCACCCGCTCGGGTGTGAGTTCGGCATAGGGGTGCGCGGCCATCGGTTCGTTCATGCGGCGATTGTGACCGAGTGCTCTGGCCTGCCCCGCCTGCGCGGTGGGGCATGGCCCCTGCCCAGCCCGGGCCCGGATCGGTGAAAATCAGGCCATGCCCACCGAACGCCGCCGACTTCGCCAACGGATCCGCCGCGGACTGCTTTATTCCCTGGCACTCACCTTGACCATTTTAGGACTGGGCGGGGTGGGCTTTTGGCTCATCGATCCGCAGATCCAGACCTTGTCGGACGGCCTGTGGCTGGCCTTCACCACGGCCGCCACCGTGGGCTTTGGCGATCTGGTGCCCTCCACGCCCGCTTCGCGCCTGTTTTCGGTGGTGGTGGTCTTGCTGGGCCTGGCGGTGCTGTCGCTGGTGACGGCTTCCTTGTCCGCGATTTTTGTGGAACAGGAGGTCGAGGCCGAAGACCGGCAGATTGAAAAGGACCTGATGCGCGAAATCACCCGCCTGCACGACGAAGTGGCCCAACTGCGCCAGGAAGTGCAGCAGGGCCGCAGCGCGCCACCGGGCAGCGCTCAGTGACCGGAAAAACGGGCTGCACGTTTTTCGACAAACGAGCGCAGCCCTTCGGCGGCATCCTCGCTGCGGGACAAACGCTGTTGCACCGGTAAAAAATCCTGCACCGCCACCAGCGGGCCGTGCTCCACGGCCTTGAGCACGTTGTGCCGCGTGGCCACCACCGCCAGCGGAGCCTGCGCAGCGATCTGCCCGGCGATGCGCATGGCCTCGTCCCGCACCGCGTGGGCGGGCACCACTTTTTGCACAAAGTTCAGGCGCAAAGCCTCGGCGCTGTCAAACACATCGGCGGTCAGCAGGTGCAACAGGGCATTGCCCGAGCCGGCACGCTCGGCCATGCGCAGCGTGGCCCCACCGGTGGCCATGATGCCGCGCTGCACCTCCAGTTGCGAGAAGCGGCAGTCATCGGCCGCGACCACGATGTCGGCCGCCAGCATGAGTTCAATGCCCAAGGTGTAGGTGATGCCCTGCACCGCCACCACCATGGGTTTGGTGCGGCGCCGGTACCCCTCCATGCCCAGGTTGAGGGGGTCCACCAGACCCAGCGGCACGGCCTTTTCGCCGCGCTGCATCAGCGGCGCGATGGTGGGCAAGTCCAGCCCGGCGGTGAAATGCGCACCGGCCGCGCACAACACGCCCACGCGCAAGGCGGGGTCGTCGTCGAGCCGGGTGTAGGCCTCGCCCAGCTCGCGGTACATCTTGGGCGTGAAGCCATTGCGCTTAGCCGGGCGGTTGATGCAAATTTGCAGGACCGCGCCGTGCACACTGCAGTCGATCTGGCCTTCGGGGTGGGGCGTGTTGGACATCTCAGTACTTGTAAACGCCTTGCCCGGTCTTGCGGCCCAGACGGCCTGCAGCCACCATTTCCTTGAGCAAGGGGCTGGGGCGGTATTTGCTGTCGCCAAACTCCTGGAGGTAGACCTCCATCACGGCCAGGCACACATCCAGACCAATCATGTCGGCCAGTGCGAGTGGGCCAATGGGCTGGTTGCAGCCGAGCTTCATGCCGGCGTCGATGGCTTCGGCGTCGGCCAGGCCCTCGCCCAGCACAAAAAAGGCCTCGTTGATCATCGGCACCAGAATGCGGTTGACGACAAAGCCGGGCGCGTTCTTGACGGTGATCGGGGTCTTGCCCAGCGCCAACGCCATGGCGTGCACCGTGTCGTGCGTGGCGTCGCTGGTCTGCAGGCCGCGGATGATCTCCACCAGCGCCATCATGGGCACGGGGTTGAAGAAGTGCATGCCGATGAAGCGGTCGGCACGCTGGGTGGCGGCGGCCAGCTGCGTGATCGAGATCGACGAGGTGTTGGAGGCGATGATCACGTTCGGGGCCAGCAGCGCATCGAGTTGCTGCAAGATCTTGACTTTCAGTTCATGGTTTTCGGTGGCCGCTTCGATCACCAGCTGGGCCCCCTTCAGGTCGTCATAGCGGGTGCTGCCCTGGATGCGGGCCAACGCCGCCTCTTTCTCAGCTGGGCTGATCTTTTCTTTGTTGACCAAGCGGTCCAGGCTTTTGGCCACAGTGGCCACGCCTTTGGCCACGGCCGCGTCCGAGATGTCGACCATCACCACCTGGAGGCCCGACACCGCGCACGCCTGTGCGATGCCGTTGCCCATGGTGCCTGCGCCAACGATGCCTACGGTCTGGATGCTCATGGGGTTCATTCCTTCAAAGGGGGAAACTCAAAAACCAGGATCTTAACGGGGCGAGGGCAGGCTTCAGAACCGGCGCTGCGCCTCCAGACCCACCAAGAGCTTGCGGCCCAGACCGGGCTCAAAGAACCGGCCGTTGCCATCGTTGACGATGACCGAGCCCACATGGCGCCGGTCGGTCAGGTTGTCCAGCCGGATGAACTCCCGCAGCGTCCAGTCTCCCCGGTCTTGCTTGAAGTGCAGACCCAGGTTGAACAGGGTGTGACCCTCGGCCGAGTCGCTGTTCAGGTCGTTGACCATCACCCGGCCCACATGGCGTGTTTCAAAAACCACCCTGCTGCCGGCCCAGCCTGTGTCCCAAGCCGCCTGGACAAACACTTGCTGCATGGGCAAACCAGGGATGCGCTGGCCTGCGGGCACAGACACTTGCGGGTTCACATTGGGACAACCCGTGGTGGTGCAGGTCAGGAAAGCGTCCCGGTACTCGGCCTGCATCCAGGTCAGCGCGGACACCAGGCTGAACGGGCCATGACGCCAGTCGCCCGACAGCTCCAGACCCTGGCGCTGCGTGCGTCCCGCATTTTGGAAAGTGGTGCGGCCGCCGGTGTTGTTTTGCACCACGATCTCGTCGTCGGTGCGGATGTCGAAGGCGGTGAGGTTCCAACGCATGCGCTCGGCACGGCCGCGCAAGCCGATTTCGGCGCTGGTGCTGCGGGCGGCATTGAGCTGGGTGTTGAAGCCGGAGGCCCCGCCGCTGCGGTAAGCCACTTCGTTGAGCGTCGGGATTTCATAGCCCCTGCCCACGCTGGCGAAGGCCTGCACCGCAGGGCTCCACTGCCAGCGCACGCCCAGCACCGGCAAGGTGGCCTGGAAGGTCTTGCGGCCGCTGTCATCGCCATTGCCCAGGAACCGGTCTGTGGACAGGTACTCGACTCGCGTCTGGCGCACCCCGCCCATCCAGGTCAGGTCCCGGGTGCGCCATTCGGCTTGCACATAGGGGTCGAGTGTGCTGGCGCGGTTGACCTCGTCGCGCCGGAGCCGGCCCTGCACGCCCAAGGTGCTGCCGATGAAGTTTTCGTAGCCCTTGCGTTGGTCACTCTGGTGGTCAGAGGCCAAGCCCGCGCTGAGCGACAGGCGCCCGCCCTGCCAATCCCTTTGGTGCCGCCAGCGGGCGTTCCAGCCCCAGTACGCCCGGTCCAGGTCAATCACCCCGCCCGAACTGCCCGCAGGCACCTGGGCGCCTGTGGTGATGGACTGGAATTGCACCACTTGGCGCTGTCCGCCATAGCCCATCAGCTCCAGTTGGTGGCCGCCGCCCAGGGCCTGCTCAAAAGCCAGGCCCAGCTGCGTTTGCGCCACGGATTTGCGGGTGTTGAAACCCAATGCCGAGGGCGTGGTCTGCAAGGGGTTCGCATTCCACTCGGCCCGGCTCAGGCCTTGGGGGTCCAGGGCAAAACTGCTGTGCTGGTTGAGCACCAACACCGTGCGCCCCCCCTCGTGTGGTCGGGTGAGCTTCAGGTTGGCATTGGTCCGGTCGGCCGCAGACTGCGGCCTGGCACCGTCGGTGGCAAAGCGGCTCACATCCAAGGCATACGACCAAGCCGGCTCTTGGGGGGCACCGGTTTTGCCGGTCGCCTGTGTCGACAGCCGCCACAAACCGTCGGACCCGACGACCATGCCGGTTCGCCATTGGGCCGGGTGCTGGCCCTCTTCGGTGTACAGCAACAAGGCGCCCCCCGAAGAAGCCCCGTACAGCACCGCCAGGGGTCCCCGCACCACCTCGATCCGATCGGCGCCGCCCAGGGGGAAGTTGGCGACCTGGCCCGACCCGTCGGGTGCACTGGCCGGGATGCCATCGACGAACAAACGCACGCCCCGCACCCCGAATGTGGCTCGCGCCCCGTAGCCGCGCACCGAAATCTGCAGGTCCTGGGCATAGTTCTGGCGGTTGCGGATCACCAGCCCCGGGACACCGGCCAGGCCTTCGGACAGATTGATCTGGGCCTGCCCCTCGCGCAGCGCATCGCCATCGACCACATCGATGGCACCGGTGCCGCGCCACACCCCTCCCGACAAACGCTCACCCGTCACCACCACAGGCGACAGGGCCCCGGAATCGGACACTGGGCGGGGCGCTGGGTCGGTCTGCGCATGGACGGTCCATGCGCAACACAGGGCCACAGCCCAGGCCACAGGCTGGCGGACAAAACGGATGGGGTCTTTCACGGATCAGGCTTTCAAGACAGGGGGCGACACGCGCGCTGGAGGGGCCAAACCAAGCGGCCAAGGGATGGGGTCGGATTTTTAACCAGACCTGTGCAGCAGCTGGACACGTAGACGACAGCACCGTCACGCCAGCCCGGGGTCCGGTGCAGGCCTGAACGAATGCGGCCTGCGGTTTTTTTCAAGCGCCCGGGTCTCGGGGCGCGCTCTTCAGCGGCTGTCCAGCGACAAGATCAGTTGGGCCATCAAGCGGGCGTTGTCGTCCGTGACATGCGGCTGCGGTGGCATGACATCCTCGCCCCACACGCCAGAGCCGCCGTTCTTGATCTTGCGCGCCATCTGGTCCACCAGACCGGTTTTGCCCGCGTACCTGGCGGCCACTTCCCGCATGTGCGGACCGTACTTGCGCTTGTCGATCAGGTGGCAGGCCACGCAGTTGTTTCGCTGCAGCAAGGTGTTGAGTTGCGCCACATCGGCATGGGCGTTGTGGGCTGGCCAGACCAGCCCTGCAAAAACCAGCACCGAGAGCCAAGTTCGCATCAACGCCTCCACCATGACCGCATTCCCCCCAGCGCGCCACCGCAAAGCGGCGCGCTTTTGACCGCGCTGGGCATCACTCCGGTGTCACGCGGTAAATCATGCCGCTGCCTTCATCGGCCACATACAGCGCGCCATCAGGTCCCAGCGAGATGTGGCGGAAACGGCCTGCGACCGTGGGCCACTGGACCGTCTCCACTTTGGCGCTCAGGCCATCCCTGGAGATGTCAAGGATGTCGATGCGGTTGCCTGTGGGGGTGCCATGGATACCGATGCCCGCATAGCCCACCGCCAAGCGGCCTTCCCAGTGCTTCCATTGCTTGCCGACCAGAAACACGCTGCCGCACATGCCCTGCGACAGGCTGCGGTTGTCCCAGGCAGGCCGCATGGCCTTGGGGTAGGCCTTCAAGTCGGTCATGGGCATGAACTCCGCACGTTTTTTGGGGTCCATCGGTCCCCTTTGGTTGGGCGAGTAGCCGCAGTAATTGTCCGGGCACTCTCCGCGCCCATTGACATGGCCCCGGGGGTCCCAACCGCCGTTGCCTCCGTTGACCAGCTTGGTCACTTCGTCGGTGTGCCAGGGGCCGTTCTCAGAAATGTAGGCATCGTGGCTGCCTGGCCGGAAGGCAATGCCCTGCGGGTTGCGAAAGCCGTAGGCGTAAATCCGCTTGTCAAACCCGGCAGGCGGGTTGTTGCCCGGGGCGGCTTTGCCATCCCGGTCCACCCGCAGCACCTTGCCGATCAGTTGCGTGGGGTGCTGGGGCCCCTCGCCGCTGTGGGTGTCGCCGATCAGGACATACAAAAATCCATCACCGGGGCTGAACCGGATGCGTCCACCGTTGTGCGCGCCCGGCCCGCCAAATGGATGGTTAGAGGCTTTGGGCTTGTAGCCGATGTCGCTGACGATCTCGACCAGCTCGGAGACCGATGCGAAATCCGCGCCCACCTTCATGCGCATCACGATGTTGTTGTAGCCACCGTAGGTGCGGTTCGGGCCTCGCGCGCTGGCGTACAGGTAGACAAAGCGGTTGGTGTTGAAGTTGGGGTCTACTTCAACGCCCTGAACACCGGCTTGCCCATCGCAGAACAGGTCTGACCGGGTCTGTGCATAGCCCGATGCATCGTGCACCCCCAGCAGGCGTTTCACCCCCCCGGCAGGCAGTCGGACGGAAAGGCCCTTGCATTTATCGGTGAAGAACATGGTCCCGTCTTTCAAAAAAGACATGTCCCATGGCGAGTCGGTTTGCAGAAAGTTTTCAGCCTTGACGTTCAAGGCAGAAGCCGGCGCGGCGGCCAGCCAAGAGGCCGCCACCAAGGCGGCCCATGCAATGTGGTGCTTGCCCATTTTTTCCCCCTGTCAACAAGTTCAACAACTTTGCTCCAACAGGCGCTGCGCTCGCATGTGTCTTGTCGCCTGGATTGCACAAAGCACGGTGTGGACGCCTCACTTTGATCGCAATCATTTTCAGCAACAATCGGTGTAATCACCTATATAAAAAGGTATTTTTGTATTATTTTTAAGGACCTGTGCGGGGCCGCCGCAGAGGGTTCGCGGCGGGCAGGGCTCAGCTTCTGAAGCGCTTGCGCGTCAAGGCCAGCGCCACCCAGAAAGACACCCCGGCAAAGGCGGCCAGCACCCCCACCAGGCGCAGGGGTTCGTCGGGCCAGCGGTCCATGAACATCGGGCGCACCAGGTCCACCGCCACCGACAGCGGCAGCCAGTCGGCGATCGCGCGCACCAGGTCGGGCAATTGCTCACGCGGAAAGAAGATACCCGAGAGGAACATCATGGGCGTGAGGAACAGGGTGAAGTAGTAGGTGAAAAAGTCGTAGCCTTTGGCCAGCGCGTTGAAGATCAAGGCCATGCAGCTGAAGGTGATGCCCACCCCCAGCAGCACGGGCCAGGCCACCAGCAGCTTCCAGCTGTGGCTGATGCCCAGCGCCATCATCACCAGCAAGATGGCCGTGACGCTGAACAGCGCCTTGAAAGCGGCCCAGAGCATTTCGGCCAGCACCACATCGTCCAAACGCACCGGCGCGTTCATGATGCCGTCCCAGGTTTTTTGCACATGCATGCGCGAAAACGCCGAGTACAGCGCCTCAAAGGTGGCGGCGTTCATGGCACTCATGCAGATGCTGCCGCTGGCCAGAAACAGGATGTAAGGCACCTGTTGGCCGTCCAGCTCGATCTGGCCGACCAGCGCGCCCAGACCGTAGCCAAAGGCCACCAGCCACATCAGCGGCTCGGCGATGTTGCCCACCAGACTGGGGATGGCGAGTTTTTTCCAGACCAGCCAGTTGCGCAGGAACACGGGCCACCAGCGCATGGACAGTCGGGGTGTGGCCCAGATGTTGTTTTGGATTTGACTCATGGCGTGCGCTCCTTCAACCTTCCTCGCGGATCTGGCGTCCGGTCAATTTCAGGAACAGGTCTTCCAGGTTGGAAGGCCGGTGCAGCATGCGCAAGGCAGGCCAGGCTTGCAAGGCGTTCATCAGGGCGCGGCTGTCGTGGGTGTAGAAAAACACGGTTTCACCGCTCACCTCGACCCGACCGGACAGGGCTTGGAGGCCGGCTTCTTGCGCCAAGGCCACCGCGCCCTGGCCGAACACTTCGATCACCTCGGGCTCCAGGTGCTCGGCGATCAGGTCGCGCGGCTTGCCCTCGGCGATCTTGCGGCCCTGGTCGAGCACCAGGAGCCGTCCACACAGGCGCTCGGCCTCGTCCATGAAATGGGTGGTCAGCAAGATGGATTTGCCTTCTTGCAGCAGCACCTGCAGCCGCTCCCACATCAGGTGGCGGGCCTGCGGGTCCAGGCCGGTGGTGGGCTCGTCGAGCATCAGCAGCTGGGGTTGGTTGATCAGTGCGCGCGCCAGGCTCAGCCGCCGCTTCATGCCGCCCGACAACTCGCCCGGCTTGGCTTTGGCCTTGTGGCTCAAGGCACCGAATTCGAGCAGCTGCGGAATGCGTTCGCGGATCAGGGCCTCGGGCAGCCCGAAGTAACGGCCAAACACCAGCAGGTTTTCTTCGGCGGTGAAATCCGGGTCCAGGGTGTCCATTTGGGCCACCACGCCCAGCCGGGCCTTGATGGCCAGCGCGTCGCGGGGCATTTGCAGGCCGTCAAAGTAAAGGATGTCACCGCCGCCTGGCTCGGTCAGGCCCAGGCACATGCGCAAGGTGGTGGTTTTGCCCGCCCCGTTGGGGCCGATCACGCCCAGGCATTCGCCGGGGTCGATGTGGAAGGACAAGTCGTTGACCACCGTCGTGTCACCGTAGCGTTTGACCAGGTGATCGACCGAAAGCAAGGGAGTACTCATGCGCGGATTGTGCCTGTGCGCGCATGCCCGAGCAGCGGGGCAGGTGACCGATAAAATCAGGGCCTTGTCCAGCACCGCCCCAGCGGCCCCTTCATGTCCAGTTCGCCCTCCTTTTCTGACCGCCTGGCGGTCATGCCGCAGTACCTGATCCCCCAACAAGCCCTGACCGCCTTTGCCGGCTGGGTCGCGGGCAGCCAATGGGGCGGGGCGACCACCCGCATCATCGACTGGTTTGTCAAACGCTACAACGTGAACATGGCCGAAGCGGCCAACCCGGACACGGCCAGCTACAAGAGCTTCAACGACTTCTTCACGCGCGCGCTGCGTGGCGATGCCCGGCCCCTGGCGGCGGCGGCTTTGCTCAGCCCGGTGGACGGGGCGATCAGCCAGTGCGGCCCCATCGCGGGCGACCAGGTCTTCCAGGCCAAGGGCCACGGCTACAGCACCCGCGCGCTGGTGGGTGGCGATGCGGCCTTGGCCGCGCAGTTTCAAAACGGTGAATTTGCCACGCTCTACCTGAGCCCACGCGACTACCACCGCATCCACATGCCTTGCGCAGGGCGCCTGACGCGCATGGTCCATGTGCCGGGCGATTTGTTCTCGGTCAACCCCACCACAGCCCGTGGTGTGCCCGGCCTGTTTGCGCGCAACGAGCGGGTGGTGTGTGTGTTCGAGGGCGAGCGCGGGCCCTTTGTCATGGTGCTGGTGGGCGCCACCATCGTGGGCAGCATGGCCACCGTCTGGCATGGCGTGGTCAACCCGCCGCGCCCAGGGCAGCTGCGCGAATGGGCTTACGACCAGGACGCCATCCACCTGGCGCAAGGCCAGGAGATGGGCCGTTTTCTGCTGGGCTCCACTGTGGTGATGCTGTTCCCCCAAGGGGTGATGCAATTCGAATCCGACTGGTCACCGGCTCGCCCCATCGTCATGGGCGAGGCGATGGGCCAATGGCGCTGAGCGACAGGGCGTTGGTCAGGCCTTGACCACCGACAGGGCCAGCACCAGGTCCGCCCAGGCCTTGGCCTTGTCGGCCGGGCTGCGCAGCAGACTGGCAGGGTGGTAAGTCACCACCACGGGCACCCCTTGAAAATCATGCAGGCGGCCGCGCAGTTTGCCCATGGGCTCGGTGCTGCCCAGCAGGCTCTGGATGGCAAAGCGGCCCATGGCCAGGATTACCTTCGGTTGTGCCAGCGCCACCTGGCGCGACAAATAGCCTGCGCACACCGCCAACTCGTCCACTTCGGGGTTGCGCCCGCCGGGTGGGCGGCACTTGACGGCGCAAGTCAGGTAGGCCTCGGCCAG
>JAIXXW010000021.1 GCA_027490555.1 Comamonadaceae bacterium
GCGAAAGGACCGACCGGTGTGGGGCAGCATGGCCGTCAGCAGCGCGTCGGCCTGCAGCCGGTGGTCGGCCCGGGTCGATTCGAGCAAGGTGATGGCTTTGGCCATGGCGCGGCGCTGCTGGGCCGCAGGGCCCTGCAGCAAGCCTGTTAACAATTGGTCAGGCGTCACGCCAAAGTCCTGTGCGCCGGATCAGACCAAGGCCTTTTTGATCTGCTCGAGCACGTCCTTGGCGCTGGCGGGGATCGGGGTGCCGGGACCGTAGATGCCCTTGACCCCGGCGTCGTACAGCATCTCATAGTCTTGGCGAGGGATCACGCCGCCCACGAAGACGATGATGTCGTCGGCACCTTGCTTTTTCAGCTCGGCGATGATGGCCGGCACCAGGGTCTTGTGACCGGCCGCCAGGGTGGACACCCCCACGGCATGCACGTCGTTTTCAATCGCCTGACGGGCGCATTCCTCGGGGGTCTGGAACAGCGGGCCCATGTCCACATCAAAGCCCAGGTCGGCGTAAGCCGTGGCGACCACTTTGGCACCCCGGTCGTGGCCATCCTGGCCGAGCTTGGCGATCATCACGCGGGGGCGACGGCCTTGCTGCTCGGCAAAAGCCGCGATTTCCTTTTGCAGTTGTTCCCAGCCCTCGGCCGAGTCGTAAGCGGCAGCGTACACACCGGTCACCTTTTGGGTGTCGGCGCGGTGGCGGCCATAGACCTTTTCCAAAGCATCTGAAATCTCGCCCACGGTGGCCCGCAAGCGGACCGCCTGGATGGACAAATCCAGCAGATTGCCCTGGCCGGATTCAGCGGCTGCGGTCAAGGCGTCGAGCGCAGCTTGCACCTTGGCACTGTCACGGCGGGCGCGGATGGCCTGAAGGCGCTCGATCTGGCCGTCGCGCACGCGCACATTGTCGATCGACAGCGTCTCGATCGGCTCTTCTTTGTCCAGCTTGTACTTGTTCACCCCCACGATGACGTCTTTGCCCGAGTCGATGCGGGCCTGCTTTTCGGCCGCGGCCGCTTCGATCTTGAGCTTGGCCCAGCCGCTGCCCACGGCTTTGGTCATGCCGCCCATGGCCTCGACTTCTTCGATGATGGCCCAGGCCTTGTCGGCCATGTCCTGGGTGAGTGACTCCATCATGTAAGAGCCCGCCCAGGGGTCGATCACGTTGGTGATGTGGGTCTCTTCCTGGATGATGAGCTGGGTGTTGCGCGCGATGCGGGCGCTGAACTCGGTGGGCAAGGCGATCGCCTCGTCAAAGGAATTGGTGTGCAGCGACTGCGTGCCGCCAAAAACCGCCGCCATCGCTTCGATGGTGGTGCGCACCACGTTGTTGTACGGGTCCTGCTCGGTCAGCGACCAGCCCGAGGTCTGGCTGTGCGTGCGCAGCATCAGGCTCTTGGGGTTCTTGGCGTCAAAGCCCTTCATGATGCGGCACCACAGCAAGCGGGCGGCGCGCATCTTGGCGATCTCCAGGTAGAAGTTCATGCCCACCGCCCAGAAGAAGGACAGGCGACCGGCAAAGTCGTCCACGTCCAGGCCCTTGGCGATGGCGGTCTTCACATATTCCTTGCCGTCGGCCAGGGTGAAGGCCAGCTCCAGCGCCTGGTTGGCACCGGCTTCTTGCATGTGGTAGCCCGAGATCGAGATCGAGTTGAACTTGGGCATGTGCCGGCTGGTGTACTCGATGATGTCGCCGATGATCTTCATCGACGGCTCGGGTGGGTAGATGTAGGTGTTGCGCACCATGAACTCTTTCAGAATGTCGTTCTGAATCGTTCCGGAGAGCTTGTCTTGAGACACGCCCTGCTCTTCGGCGGCCACCACATAACCGGCCAGCACCGGCAGCACCGCGCCGTTCATGGTCATCGAGACGGAAACCTTGTCCAGCGGGATCTGGTCAAACAAGATCTTCATGTCCTCGACCGAGTCGATCGCGACCCCGGCCTTGCCGACGTCGCCGGTCACCCGCGGGTGGTCGGAGTCGTAGCCCCGGTGCGTGGCCAGGTCAAACGCCACCGACACGCCCTGCCCGCCCGCAGCCAGGGCCTTGCGGTAGAAGGCGTTGGACTCTTCGGCGGTGGAAAAACCCGCGTATTGGCGGATCGTCCAGGGGCGCACCGCGTACATGGTGGCCTGGGGGCCACGGATGAAGGGCTCAAAACCTGGGAGCGTGTTGGCATAGGGCAGCTTCGCCGTGTCCTCTGCGGTGTACAGCGGCTTGACCGTGATGCCATCGGGCGTGACCCAGTTCAGGGCATTCACATCGCCGCCGGGTGCGGATTTGGTCGCTGCTTTTTGCCAGTCTTGCAGATGGGATGCGTTGAATTCAAAGGATGGGGATGTCATGGCGCTGTGCTTTCGGGACAAAATGACTGGGCTCGATTCTCGCAGCCAGGGCTACTTTCGGGCTTACATCCGTCGTGATTCATAATTATTGATGCAGAATATTTTAACCGGCTTACAATCCAGGGTCTGAAATCTCCGAAAAGCCGCCCGTCCAGCCTGGGCGGTGGTCTTGCGAATCGCCCCATGTCCGCCCTGTCCCTTGCCCCCCGCGCCCTGTACGAGGAAGTTGCCGAGTTGTTGCGGCAAAGGATTTTTTCGCGCGAGCTGGAGCCCGGCAGCTGGATCGACGAGTTGCGCATCGCCGAGGCCCTGGGCATCAGCCGCACCCCCTTGCGTGAAGCCCTGAAGGTGCTGGCCGCCGAAGGCCTGGTGACCATGAAGGTGCGCCGGGGCGCCTATGTGACCGAGGTCAGCGAAAAAGACCTCAGCGACGTGTACCACCTGCTGGCCTTGCTGGAATCGGACGCCGCCCGGGTGGTGGCGCAAAACGCGAGCGACGAGGAACTCGCCAAGATCAGCGCCCTGCACCA
>JAIXXW010000102.1 GCA_027490555.1 Comamonadaceae bacterium
GCGCGCCGCCTGCAAGACCCGCTGGCCGAGCTGGTGAAGATCGACCCCAAGTCGATTGGCGTGGGCCAGTACCAGCACGATGTGAACCAGAGCGAGTTGGCCCGCACGCTGGACGCCGTGGTCGAGGACTGCGTGAACTCGGTCGGCGTCGACCTGAACACCGCCAGCGTGCCCTTGCTCTCGCGGGTGTCGGGCCTGTCGGGCAGTGTGGCCAAGTCGGTGGTGCGCTGGCGCGATGCCAACGGCGTGTTCAAGACCCGGCAGGACTTGCTCAAGGTCTCGGGCCTGGGGGCCAAGACCTACGAGCAAAGCGCGGGCTTTTTGCGCATCCGTGGCGGTGATAACCCGCTGGACATGACCGGCGTGCACCCCGAAACCTACCCGGTGGTCGAGCAGATCATCCACAAGACGGGCAAGCCGATCCAGGACATCATGGGCCGCAGCGATGTGCTCAAGACCCTGAGGCCGGAGCAGTTGGCCAACGCGCAGTTTGGTGCCATCACCATCCGGGACATCCTGGGCGAGCTGGAAAAACCCGGCCGCGACCCGCGCCCCGATTTCAAGGTGGCCCGCCTGGCCGAGGGTGTGGAAGACATCCGCGACCTGAAAGTCGGCATGACGCTCGAAGGCACGGTGAGCAATGTGGCCCAGTTTGGCGCGTTTGTGGACCTGGGCGTGCACCAGGACGGTCTGGTGCATGTCAGCCAGTTGGCCAACAAGTTTGTCAGCGACGCCCGCGAGGTGGTCAAGACCGGTGACATCGTCAAGGTCAAGGTGCTCGAGGTCGATGTGGCCCGCAAGCGCATCAGCCTGAGCATGCGGCTTGATGTCGCCCCAGCCCGGCGCGATGGCCCCCGAGACAACCGCTTTGAAGGGGCAGGGCGGGACCAGCGCCAGCGTGGCGGCGCGGGCCACGCCTTGACGCCCGCAGGTGGGACGGCTTCGGCCATGGCCAGTGCCTTTGCCAAGCTGCAAGGCCTGCACAAGTCTTAGCCATGCAAGCCCTCCACGTCCATGCAGGCCCCAAGGCCCTGGCCCACCTCCGTGAACACGGTTTGCGGCCAGAGCACATTGGCGTCATCCCGGGTGCGGCGGGCGGCCCCAAAGGGCTGATCCTGGGCCCGCTGGACCGGTTCATTTTTGGTGAATGGCTGGTGCAGAGCACGCAGCCGGTGGACCTGGTGGGCGCCTCGATTGGGGCCTGGCGCATGGCCACCGCATGCCTGAACGGCTCCGTCGCCGCGTTTGCCCGGCTCGAGCACGATTACATCCACCAGCATTACGAACCACTGCCGGGCCACAAGCGGGTCACGGCCCAACAGGTCAGCGATGCCTTCGGACACAGCCTGCAGGCTTTTTACGGCGGTCGCATCCACGAGGTGCTGAGCCATCCGCGCTACCGCTTGCACATCCTGACCTCGCGCGGGCGGCACCTGCTGCACCGGGAACACCCCATCGCCACACCGCTGGGCTATGCCGGGGCCTACCTGAGCAACGCCCTGAGCCGCCGCGCCCTGGGCGATTGGCTGGAGCGGGTGGTGTTTTCCGCAGCCGGTGCGGCCTTGCCCTTTGGTAAGCAAGACTTTCAGACCCGCACGGTGCGCTTGACCGAGGGCAACTTCATGCCTGCCCTGCAGGCCAGTTGCTCGATCCCGTTTGCCCTGAAAGCGGTGCACGACATCCCCGGTGCGCCGGCGGGCGCCTATTGGGACGGCGGCATCACCGATTACCACCTGCACCTGGATTGGCAAACCCACAGCGATGGCCCCGAAGGGCGCATCGTGTTGTACCCCCATTTCCAAAAACAGGTGGTGCCCGGATGGCTCGACAAAGCCCTGAAATGGCGACACAGCGCAACCCCATTTCTGGACCACACCCTCGTATTGGCCCCCAACCCCGAGTGGGTCAAAACCCTGCCGCATGCCAAACTGCCGGACCGCAGCGATTTCATGCGCTATGACCGCGATCTGGCGGGGCGGGTGAAGGTCTGGACCGCCGCGACCCGCGCGGCGCAACAGATGGCGGATGAATTTGCGCAGTGGCTGGACAAGCCCGCCAGCCTGGATGTTCAACCCTTGTGAGGAAGACCGATGTCGCCAGCCTTTGTGGTGGGTCAAATGACCGTGAAAAACCCCGACAAATGGGCCCAATACCGAGGCCAGGTGCTGGCCACCCTGGTCCCTTGGCATGGGGAGCTGGTGTTTCGGGGCAGCCAGGCCCTGGCCCTGTCGGGTGAGGAAGTGCACCCGGACATGGTGGTGATCCGCTTTCCCGGCTTGGCCGAGGCCCAGGGCTGGCACAACTCGGCGGCTTACCAGGCATTGATCCCCTTGCGACAGGACGCCGCCGATGTCGTGTTGACGGTCTACAGCACATAACCGGGTTGCCAGGAGGGATAATCGCTGTATGCAAGCCGATGCCCTGTTCCTCACCGCCGCCCTGTACAAATTCGTCGATCTACCCGACTTCGCTGATCTGCAAGCGCCTTTGCAGGCCTGTTGTGAGTCGCACGATGTCAAGGGCACCTTGCTGCTGGCGCGCGAGGGCATCAACGGCACCATCGCCGGGCCTGAAGCCGGCATCCGTGCCGTGTTGGCGTTTTTGCGGGCCGATCCGCGCCTGGCCCCACTGGTGCACAAAGAGTCCTGGAGCCCCAAGCCACCGTTCACCCGCATGAA
>JAIXXW010000311.1 GCA_027490555.1 Comamonadaceae bacterium
AGGGCGATGGCGCATTCGACCATGCCGCTCTCCACCGCCTGGCGCGCCAGGTACAGGGCGCTCGAGCCGGTGGAGCAGTTGTTGTTGAGGTTGAAGACCGGGATGCCGGTCAGGCCCACACCATAAATGGCGGCCTGCCCGGCGGTGGAGTCGCCATAGACATAGCCCACATAGGCTTGCTGCACGGCGTCGTAGGAGACACCCGCGTCGTCGAGCGCGAGCTGGGCCGCACGCGCCCCCATGAGGTGGTAGGACTCGCTGGCCCCGGGTTTGGTGAAGGGGATCATGCCCACGCCCACGACGTGAACTGCGCGCTTGCCAACGGCCATGCCTGCTCCTTGAGGGTTCGGTACGGACACAGTATCGAGCGGCAAGGCCGGCTCACCAATCGCCAATCAGGTCAAGATGATTGGCAGGAAATGACAATTTGGTGGGCCTCAGTCGGCCAGTGCTTCATCCACCGCCGGCTCGTTGTGCGCCTGCCGGTACGCCCCCGGCGTCAAGCCCGTCCAGCCTTTGAAGGCGCGGTGGAAGGTGCTGGCTTCTGAAAACCCGACCTTGGCCGCCACCTCGAGCAGAGGCAAATCAGACTGGGTGAGGTACTCCACGGCCACATCGCGGCGCAGCGCGTCCTTGATCATCTGGTAGCCCTGGCCTTCGCGCTGCAGGCGGCGGCGCAGGGTTTGCGGCGTGGTGGCCAGCATGGCGCTGACTTCTTCCAGCGAGGGCATGTCTTCGGCCAGGTAACGGCGCAGCATGCGGCGGATGCGCTCGGTCAGGCTGGCCTGGTCGCGGTATTTGACCAGCAGGCAGGCCGGGGCCTGGTGCAGGAACTCTTCCACGCTTTCGGTGTTCTGCACCACCGGCAGGTCCAGCCATTTGGCGTCGAAACGGTAGCCCCATTCGCCGTCCACCAGCTGGATGGGCGCCTGAAACAGTTTGGACGCGTCGCTGCGCCGGGCCACGTCGCTGTTTTGGTAGACCACCTCGTGCACCGGGATGCGCCGCGCCGCCAGCCAGCACATCACACCGTAGCTGAGGAACATGAAGACGCGCACAGCGTAGGCCTGGCGCTCGTCCAGCGTGTGGCGCGGGCTCATGCGCAGGTAGGCCACGCCGCCGCTGACCACCAGGCGCGGCACGAAGTCGGGCAGCAGGGCGTGGTAGTACCGCAGCCCGGCACGCAGGGCCTCGCCCAGCTTGCGGTGGCCCACCAGCATGCGGCAGCCCATGGCAAAGGAGCCCAGGGGCAGCGGCGTGGAGCTCAGTCCCCAGAATTCGTCGCGGTGGTGGCGCACCAGCGCGGTCATGAGGCGGGCAAACTGGGTCTGGGTCACGCGCGCCAGCCTGGACTCGAGCAAGGCAGGCTGGATGCCGGCGCGGCGCAGCACATCGGTGCGGGCGTCTTCGCCCTCGATGCCCATGAGCATCTGCACCACCTGGTAAACCGCGATGGTGTGCTGGATGCTGGACTGAGGGGATGGGGCGCTTGGCGTGCGGTTCATGGCTCGGTCGGTCAGGACTGAGCCCCTATCCTACGACTTTGCGTTGGCACAAAACATCAATTTCGGCGGCGTCGAGTCCCGCAGCGGTCAGCAGCTCACGGGTGTGCTGGCCCTGCAGGGGCGCGGGACGCTGCACGGCAAAGGTGTAACCGCTCATCTGCACCGGCATGGCCATTTGGGTCATGGTCTGGCCTTGCGCGGTCTGCACCTGCACCCACATGCCCCGGTCCTGAAAATGCGGCAGCTGTTGCGCCTCGTCGAGCCGGAGCACCGGGGTCACACAGCAGTCGGCGCCGTCCAGCAGCTGCGCCCAATGCGCCAGCGGTTGGGCTTGCACGGCCTGGGCCACTTCGCTGCGCACCCAGTCGTTCAAGGCCTGGGTTGGGGGGATGTGGTGCTCGGCCAAATCCGAGCGGCCCAGCAGGGTGCAAAAGGCGGTCCAAAACTTCTGCTCGAAAGCGCCCACGGCCAGATAGCGGCCGTCTTGCGTGGGGTACAGCCCATAGCAAGGCAGCGCCCCGGTCAGCTTGTCGCCGCCGGTGGCAGGCACGCGGCCCCGGCTGTGCAGCCCGGCCAGCGGGATCACCGCATGGGCCAGCACGCCGTCGGCAATGGCGACATCGACATGCCGGCCCTGACCGCTGCGCTGTGCATCGAACAGCGCCGCCAGGATGCCCATGACGGCGGGCATGGTGCCGCCCAGCAAGTCGCCCAGAGGCAGGTTGGACAGGGCCAGCTCGCCCGTGGGCGTGCCCACTTGGTCGGCCACCCCGGCATAGCCGCAGTAATTCAGGTCGTGTCCGGCCTTTTGGCTCAGCGGCCCGGTCTGGCCGTAGCCGCTGATGCTGCAGTACACCAGGCGCGGGTTGCGCGCACGCACCGCCTCGTAGCCCGCGCCCAGCCGCGCCATCACACCGGGGCGAAAGCCTTCGACCAGCACGTCGGCGCTCTCGCACAGCTTCAGCAAAAGCGGCACGCCTTCGGGGTGCTTCAAGTCCAGGCGCATGCCGCGCTTGTTGCGGTTGAGCATTTCGCGCACCGCGGGCGAGGCGTAGTCGCCCACGCCCAGGTCTTCGATCTTGATGACGTCGGCGCCCAGGTCGGCCAGGTGCAGGGTGCACATGGGGCCGGGCAGCAGGCGGGTGAGGTCGAGCACGCGCACGCC
>JAIXXW010000178.1 GCA_027490555.1 Comamonadaceae bacterium
CGGGTGAACAGCTGGGCCCCCACCGAGGCCTCGAGCTGCTGGATGTTCAGGCTCAGCGGCGGCTGCGAGATGGCCAGGCGCTGGGCGGCGCGGCCAAAGTGCAGCTCCTCGGCCAGCATCAGGAAATAGCGCAGGTGTCGAAATTCCATGGATTCAAAAAATGTATTGATCTATTGGTAATCAATATTAGACAACTATTCATCCCGCCCCGACAATCGGCAGCAGTTTTTTCACGGAGACATCCCCCATGGCCAGCCCCAAAAACACCTTCAACTGGGAAGACCCCTTTCACCTGAGCGCGCAACTGAGCGACGACGAGCGCCAGGTGCAAGATGCCGCCCGCGCCTACTGCCAGGAGCGCCTGCTGCCCCGCGTGAAAGACGCCTTTTTAAACGAAACCACCGACGTGGCCATCTTCCGCGAAATGGGCGAGCTGGGCCTCTTGGGTGCCACCATCCCCGAGCAGTACGGTGGCGCGGGCCTGAACTACGTCTGCTACGGCCTGGTGGCCCGTGAAGTCGAGCGCGTCGACTCGGGCTACCGCTCCATGATGAGCGTGCAGTCCTCTTTGGTGATGCTGCCCATCCACGACTTTGGCTCTGAAGCCCAGAAACAGAAATACCTGCCCAAGCTGGCGCGTGGCGAGTGGATCGGCTGCTTTGGCCTGACCGAGCCCAACCACGGCTCCGACCCCGGCAGCATGATCACCCGCGCCAAAAAGGTGGACGGCGGCTACAGCCTGACAGGCGCCAAGATGTGGATCACCAACAGCCCGATCGCCGACGTGTTCGTGGTATGGGCCAAGGACGACGGCGGCCAGATCCGCGGCTTCATCCTGGAAAAAGGCTGGAAAGGCCTGTCCGCCCCCGCCGTGCATGGCAAGGTCGGTCTGCGCGCCTCGATCACCGGCGAGATCGTCATGGACGAGGTGTTTTGCCCCGAAGAAAACGCCTTCCCGGAAGTGCGCGGTTTGAAGGGCCCTTTCACCTGCCTGAACAGCGCCCGCTACGGCATCGCCTGGGGCGCGCTCGGCGCGGCCGAAGACTGCTTCTTGCGCGCCCGCCAGTACGTGATGGACCGCCAGCAGTTCGGCCGCCCCTTGGCCGCCAACCAGCTGATCCAGAAGAAACTGGCCGACATGCTGACCGAGATCAGCCTGGGCCTGCAAGGCTGCCTGCGCCTGGGCCGCATGAAGGACGAAGGCAGCGCCTCGGTGGACCTGACCTCCATCCTCAAGCGCAACAGCTGCGGCAAGGCCCTGGACATCGCCCGGATGGCGCGTGACATGATGGGCGGCAACGGCATCAGCGCCGAATACGGCGTGGCCCGTCACCTGGTGAACCTGGAGGTGGTCAACACCTACGAAGGCACGCACGATGTGCACGCCCTGATCCTGGGCCGGGCCATCACCGGCATCCCCGCCTTCTCCAACTGAGGCTGGGTATGCGTGCAAGCCAGGGGCTGCCACAGGGTAGCCCTTTTTCTTGTGGCCCACAGGCTGCGCCAGCGCCTTGACGAGGGCCCCTTCCCGGCGTACATTACTAACCAGTCAGTCATTAAACCAGCCGTGAACATCGCCGAGTCCCCCCCACTGCACAAACGCGAACGCCGCAAAGAGGCCCGCCCCGGCGAACTGCTGGAGGCGGCGCTGGACCTGTTCGTGGAAAAAGGCTATGCCGCCACCCGCGTCGAGGAAGTCGCAGCGCGGGCCGGTGTCTCCAAGGGCACCTTGTTTTTGTACTTTCCCAGCAAAGAAGACCTGTTCAAGGCGGTGGTGCGCGAGAACGTGGTGGCCACCGTGGCCCAGGGCGCAGCCGAGCTGGCGCAGTTCCAGGGCAGCAGCAGCGAACTGCTCGAATGGATGATGCTGCAGTGGTGGCGGCGCTACGGCGCGACCAAGGCCTCGGGCATTTCCAAACTGGTGATGAGCGAGGCCAGCAACTTCCCGGACCTGGCCGATTTTTTCCGCCACGAGGTCATCACCCCGGCCCATGACCTGGTGCGCAGCGCCTTGCGGCGGGGCATCGACCGGGGCGAATTCCGCCCGGTGGATGTCGAGTTGACCCTGCATTCGGTCATGTCCCCGCTGCTGTTTTTGGTGATGTGGAAGCACTCCATGGGGCCTTGCTGCCCCAGCCACGAGCAGATCGCGCCAGAAGCCTTCATCACCCAGCACGCGCAATTGCTGGCGCGTGGACTGTCGCCCACCTGATCCGCACCGCTGCCCCGACACCATGAAAAAATCGACCCTCTGGATCCTCTCGGCCGTGGCTGTGGCCGTCCTGGCCGCCGGCACGGCCCGCTGGGTCCAACAACGCCAGGCGGGCAAGGCCCCGGCCCCGGCCACCAGCGCGGCCACCCCCACCCCCCGCATCGAGTTGGCCGACACCGATGTGGTCACGGCGCAGGTTCTGACCCTGAACGTGGGCATCGCGGTGTCGGGCTCGCTCAAAGCCGTGGACAGCGCCATCATCAAAGCCCGGGTGGCCGGAGAACTGCAGGACATGGGCGTGCGCGAAGGCGATAGCGTGCAGGCCGGACAGGTGCTGGCCCGCATCGACCCGGTCGAGTTCCAGGCCCGGGTGCGTCAGGCCCAGCAACAAGCCGATGCCGCCGGGGCCCAGGTGGACATTGCCCAGCGTCAGTTTGACAACAACCAGGCCCTGGTGAACCAGGGCTTCATCTCGCAGACCGCCCTGCTCACCTCCCAGGCCAGCCTGAACGGGGCCAAGGCCACCCACGCGGCGGCGCTGGCGGCCCTGGACCTGGCCCACAAGTCCTTGGCAGACGCCACGCTGCGCTCGCCCTTGACGGGCGTGGTGGCGCAGCGCCTGGCCCAGCCGGGCGAGCGGGTTGCCGTGGAAGCCCGTTTGCTGGAAATCATCAACCTCTCGCGGCTGGAGCTGGAAGCGGCCCTCAGCCCCGAAGAA
>JAIXXW010000052.1 GCA_027490555.1 Comamonadaceae bacterium
GATGCGCTGGAGCTGGACCAAGGGCGTTTTGTCGCCGCCTCGGTCAAGCACAAACAAGCCGATGGCAGCGTGCGGCGGGAGCGCATCGAAGCCCGAGCCTGCGTGCTGGCAGCCGGTGGTTTCGAGTCCAACCGCGAGTGGCTGCGCGAAGCCTGGGGCCCCAATGAACAGGGTGAGTACCCGGCCGACCAGTTCCTGATCCGGGGCACGCGCTACAACCAGGGCGTTTTGCTCAAGCACATGCTGGAGCAGGGGGCTGACCGCATCGGCGACCCCACGCAGGCCCACATGGTGGCCATCGACGCGCGCGCGCCCCTGTACGACGGGGGGATTTGCACCCGCATCGATTGCGTGTCCCTGGGGGTGGTGGTCAACCGCGAAGGCCGCCGTTTTTACGACGAGGGTGAGGATTTCTGGCCCAAGCGCTACGCGATCTGGGGACGGCTGGTGGCGCAGCAGCCTGGGCAGGTGGCCTACTCCATCATCGATGCCAAGGCGGTGGGCCGCTTCATGCCGCCCGTGTTCGAGGGCACCCAGGCCAACAGCCTGCCCGAGCTGGCCCGCAAGCTGGGTCTGGACGAAGCCACCTTCATGCAAACACTCAACGACTACAACGCAGCCTGCCGCGAGGGCACGTTCGACCACACGGCGCTGGACGATTGCCACACCGAAGGGCTCACGCCCGCCAAAACCCACTGGGCGCGGCCCTTGGACACCGCACCGTTTTATGCCTATGCCGTCCGGCCGGGCGTCACCTTCACTTACCTGAGCCTCAAGACCGATGAAACCACCGCTGTGCGATTCAATGACCGGCCCAGCCCCAATTTGTTTGTGGCGGGCGAAATGATGGCGGGCAATGTGCTGGGCAAGGGCTACACCGCCGGTGTGGGCATGACGATTGGCACGGCGTTTGGCCGCATCGCGGGCGAGCAGGCGGCCCTGGCCGTCAAGGCCCAGCAGCAAGGAGCGCGCCATGCAAACGCTTGAGGCCCTGACCCAGGATGCGCGTGCCTTGGCGCGGGGCGAGCTGACGGCGCCCGAGGCCGAAGTCGCACGCCAGATGCACATTTGCAACGGCTGCCGCTATTGCGAAGGTTTTTGTGCGGTGTTTCCGGCGATGACCCGGCGTCTGGAGTTTGGCAAGGCCGATATCCACTACATGGCCAATCTGTGCCACAACTGCGGGGCGTGCTTGCATGCCTGCCAGTACGCGCCACCCCACGACTTCGCCATCAATGTGCCCAAGGCCATGGCCCAGGTGCGCGGACAGACCTATGCCGACTACGCCTGGCCACCGGCCTTGGGCAGCCTGTACCAGCGCAACGGCCTGACCCTGTGCGTGGCCTTGGCGGCCGGCCTGGCCCTGTTTCTGGTCTTGGCCATGTTGCGCCAGGGCACGCTGTGGTCCGCGCCCGTGGCTGGCGGCTTTTATGCGGTGTTCCCGCACAACCTGATGGTCAGCCTGTTTGCGCCGATTTTCCTGTTCGCCGTGCTGGCGCTGGCGCTGGGGGTGCGGCGCTTTTGGCGCGATGTGACACCCGCCACCAGCGGTGCCGATTTGACCCCGCCGGCGGCGGCCGAGGCCGCGCACGCGGCCTTGCGTCTGAAGTACCTGGACGGCGGCCACGGTGAGGGCTGCCACAACGAAGACGATGCATGGACCCAGGCGCGCCGGCGTTACCACCACCTGACGTTCTACGGTTTCCTGTTGTGCTTTGCCGCCACCAGCGTGGCCACGCTCTACCACTATGTGCTGGACTGGCCCGCACCGTACGACCTGAGCACCCTGCCCAAACTGCTGGGCGTGGTGGGCGGGATCAGCCTGACGGTGGGCACGGCCGGCTTGTGGCGCCTGAACCTGCGCCGCCACCCCGAGCATGGCGATGCCGCGCAAAAGACCATGGACCGGGGCTTCATCGCCTTGCTGTTCCTGGTCAGCGTGACGGGCCTGCTTTTGTGGTTGCTGGGCCAGACGGCGGCCATGCCGCTGATGCTGGCGCTGCACCTGGGTGCGGTGATGGCCTTGTTCCTGACCTTGCCCTATGGCAAGTTTGCCCACGGCATTTTCCGCACAGCGGCCTTGCTGCGCTTTGCCATCGAAAAGCGCCAACCCAACCGCCTGGGCTTGGGTGGGGAGTGAACCCGGGCGCCTGCGGCCCGGCGCTCGGTGCCGTGCCGCAGGCTTTCAGCCCTCGCGTGTGCTGGCCGAGTGGATCACGCCCCCGCCCAGGCACACCTCGCCGTCGTACAGCACGGCGCTCTGGCCGGGTGTCACGGCCCACTGGTCTTCAGTGAAGTCCAGTGCCAAGCCATCCGGCGCATCGCCTTGCGCCCATGGGCGGTAGAGACAGGGCGCATCGGCTTGCCGGTAGCGGGTTTTGGCCGCGTAGGCACCGGGGGCCGGGGCCTGACCGGCGCACCAGCTCACATCGATGGCCTGCAGCCGAGGTGACAGCAACCAGGGGTGGTCGTGGCCTTGCACCACCCACAAAGTGTTGTGGGGAATGTCCTTGCGGGCCA
>JAIXXW010000316.1 GCA_027490555.1 Comamonadaceae bacterium
AAGTTATTGTTCTTGCGTGACTTTTTTTATTTGTTTACACTGTGGCCTTCGACACCGATTTCGACCCCACAGGATGCGTCTTTGAAACCTGTTCTCCACTCCCTTTTGTCCAAAACCCGCCTGCGTCCTTGGGTGCTGACCACGGCACTGCTGGTGTCGTCGGCGGTTTTGTGGCCCGTCAGCATGGCGCATGCCCAATCCGCGGGCTCGGCCGCCAAACCATCTGACAAATCTTCCAAATCGAAGGAAATCGCGGCCACATCGTCCAAAGGCGCTCCTTCGAAGGCCCAAGCCAAGGACAGGTCTCAGGCCAATGCCAAGCGCAGTGCCAGCGCCACAGCCAAGCGCCCGGTGCAAAAGGCCAAAGCCTCAGGCAAGACAACAGCCCATACAACCGCCAAGAACAAGCCTGCCGTCAAAAACGCCAGCCTGCAGCGAAACCTGAATGCCTCGCCGCAGGCCACGCCTGTGCGGGCCTCGTATGGGCAAAAGGCCGGCTTGCACGCCACCTCCGATGCATTGGATTTGCATTCCAGTGTCGCGTTGGTGGTGGACCAGGACACGCATGAAATCCTGTACCGCAAAAACGACCAGGCGGTCTTGCCGATCGCTTCCTTGACGAAGTTGATGACGGGCCTGGTGATCGCCGAGGCCAAACTGCCGATGGACGAACCCATCCGGATCACGCAAGCGGATGTGGACACCGAAAAAGGCAGCTCGTCGCGTTTGGCCGTGGGCACCGTCCTCAGCCGCGGTGAGTTGATGCACCTGTCCCTCATGTCCAGTGAAAACCGCGCCGCCAACGCCTTGGGCCGCACCTACCCCGGTGGTTTGGCAGCGTTTGTCGACAAAATGAACCAAAGAGCCGGGTCTTTGGGCATGAAGGACACGCGGTATGTCGAGCCGACGGGCTTGTCCAGCCGCAACCAGTCCAGTGCCATGGATCTGGCCGTTTTGGTGGCGGCGGCCTACAAGGAGCCCATGCTGCGGGAGTTGTCCACTTCACACGGGCGTGAGGTGGAGGTGGGGCGTCGCACCTTGCAGTACAACAACACCAACCGCTTGGTCAAGAACCCGGCTTGGGACATCGGTCTGCAAAAGACGGGCTACATCTCGGAAGCCGGCAGATGCCTGGTGATGCAAACCCAGGTTTCTGGTCGCAAGCTGATCATGGTGTTTCTCGATTCTGCCGGCAAGCTCAGCCGACTCGGTGACGCTGAGCGGGTGCGCCACTGGATCGAGAGCAAGCCCACCTTGCATTCGGTCCAACCCATGGCCCGCCACCACCTGCCAGGTTGACAGGCTGGGGGTATCCTCCAGCGGCGGGGGCCCCATCTCCCGCAGGGGGCTCGGCCAGGGCCTCAGGGCTCTGCAGGAAAGCCCAGTGTGTTGGAAATCGTTCGGGCGGTTTCTTGCAGCTTGGGCAACCAGCTTTCGTCCAACCTGTCGGCCGGTGCCGAGATGGACAAACCGGCCAAGAGTTTCCCCTGGTCATCGTAAATGCCGGCCGCGATGCACCGCACCCCCAATTCCAGCTCTTCGTTGTCGCGCGCAAATCCGGACTGGTTCACGCGCGCGAGTTCTCTTTCCAGGACTTGCAACTGGGTGATGCTGTTGCGCGTCTGGCCCGCCAGACCGGTGCGGCTGGCATAGGAACGCACACGCAAGGGATCGTCGGCCGCCAGAAAAAGCTTGCCCACCGAGGTCAGGTGCAAGGGCGCTCGGCCACCGATGGCGCGCACCACCTGCATGCCGGAGCGCTCACTGTAAGCACGTTCGATGTAAACAATCTCATCGCCCTGGCGCATGCTGAGGTTGACCGGTTGTTGGATCAGCTTGTGCAAATCGCGCATGGGTGCCAAGGCCGCGTCACGCACGTTCAGCCGACCCTTGACCAGGTTGCCCAATTCAAGAAGTCGCATGCCCAAACGGTAACTTCCCGCTTCGGGCCGGTCCACAAAGCGGCCAGTGGCCAGATCGTTGAGGATGCGGTGGGCCGTGGAAGGGTGCAAGCCTGTTTTCTGGCTGATGTCCTTGAGTGAGATGGCCTCTTCGCGGGAGGCCAGGACGTCAATCAGGCTGAACATCCGTTCGATGACCTGGATCGTGGGGGTGTTTGTGAGGGCAGACTCTTTTTTCATCGTGTACTTCAGAGGTGCTTCAATTTTACGCTGTGAAAAATTGTAGGACAGCCGTGCCAGGCTGCCCAGCCCGGTTCACGCCATCGGTACCCATTCCCCTTGGATGCGCAATTCGCAGGGTCTGAAGCGCGATTTGTAATTCATTTTGGGACTTTCCTCGATCCAGTAGCCCAGGTAGACATGCGCCAGCCCCAGCTTGGCCGCTTGCTGGATCTGCCAAAGAACCCCATAAGTTCCGTAACTGGCCTTGTCGTCAGGCTCGTAAAACGTGTACACCGCAGACAGCCCGTTGTTCAGTACATCGACGATGGCCACCATTTTCAGCGCACCCGGTTGCCCATCCGGCTGGGGTTCCCTGAATTCCACAATGCGTGAATTGACCCGGCTTTGCAGCAAGAACTGGGTGTACTGGTCCACGCTGTCTTGGTCCATGCCGCCACCCGGATGGCGCGATTTCTGGTAGCTCAGGTACAGCGCGTAATGTTCGGCACTGAAGTGCAGGTCCAGCACCCGGGCCGTCAGGTGTTGGTGCGCTTGCAGCGCTCTGCGCTGGCTGCGGTCCGGCTTGAAGTGGGCCACCTGCACCCGCAAGGGTTGACAAGCTTGGCAGCCATCGCAGTAAGGGCGGTAGGTGAACAGTCCGCTGCGGCGAAAACCTTGGGCCACCAGGTCGGAGTAGACCTCGTTGTGGATCTGATGGCTGGGTGTGGCCACCTGCGAGCGCGCCGAGCGATCGGACAAGTAGCTGCAGGGGTAAGGGGCGGTCGCGTAAAACTGCAGGGCCTGCAGTGGCAGCTCTTTGAGAAGGCTCATGTGTTCACTTTCAGGGACGCCAAAGCCGCCCCATTCCAAGACGACGCTCGCCAATCGATGACCGGGCGCAAGAGGGCCTGCTGAAGTCCGCAGAGAAAATCGCTGCGTGCCACTTCCTGGGCGCCGAGGGAGGCCAGGTGGCGGGTGTTTTGTTGGCAGTCGATGGCGGGCACACCTTGTTCCAGGCAAACGCTGACCAGACAGGCCAGCGCCATTTTCGAGCCATCGGTGATGGTCGTGAACATCGACTCGCCAAAAACAGCACCTCCCAAATTGACAAAGTAAAGCCCCGCCACCAACTGGCCGTCGAGCCAGACCTCGCTGCTGTGCGCCAGGCCCATGGCATGCAGTTCTTCGTAAGCCTCGACCATGCGGGGAACGATCCAAGTGCCTTGCTGACCCTGGCGCGCCGAGGAGGCGCAGCGGCGGATGACCTGGGAAAAATCCCGGTCAAAACACAAGCCAAACCCCGGGTTCAAACTCCAGCGGCGCAAGGATTGGCGCAAGGAGCGGTGCATGCGAAATTGAGCCGGGACCAAGACCATGCGGGGGTCGGGGCTCCACCACAGCACGGGTTGCCCGGCACTGAACCACGGAAAGATACCCTGGCTGTAGGCTTCGATCAAGCGCTTGGCCGACAGGTCTGAGCCGGCAGCCAGCAGACCTGGAGCAGGCGTGGCTGGCCCCCAGGCACAGTCTGCAGGTGGCAGTGACTGGCCTTCCTGGATCCAGGGCAAGTCGGGCGCTTCAGCTCGGGCAATCGGGCTCATCCAACGATTACACAATAAATAGGTCCAGCAGGGGCGGTGGCGGTATGATTTTCTCGATGAGCCGCTTTCCCGACCCATGGATTTCACCGGACTGGCCCGCCCCCATGGCTGTCAAGGCTGTCATGACCAGCCGTCAGGCAGGGGTGTCCGAGGCGCCCTGGGACAGCATGAACCTCGGGGACCATGTGGGCGACTGTGCGACCCATGTGCTGACCAACCGGAACCACCTGGCCCGTTTGCTGGGGCGACGCCCGGTGTTCTTGCGCCAAGTGCACGGTGTCAGATCCCTTGAATTGAAGGACGGATGCCCTGTGGGCCAGGAGGCCGACGCCTGCTGGAGCCGGGATGCCCGCGTGGCCTGCACCATCATGGTGGCCGACTGCCTGCCGGTGCTCCTGTGCGACGCGGCCGGTCAGTGGGTGGCCGCCGCGCATGCGGGCTGGCGTGGCCTGGCCGGCGAACAGGGCCGCGGTGTGCTGGAGGCCTTGCTGACCGATTTGACCCATGCGGGCTGCGATGTCTCCAACGCCATGGCCTGGCTGGGCCCTTGCATCGGGCCCCAGGCTTTCGAGGTGGGCGCCGAGGTCTTGGCGGCCTTCGACGATGGCTCTGAAGCGGTTCGGGCGCTTTTCCAGGCCCAAGGGGGTGGGAAATTCAAGGCCGATCTGGCCGGCCTGGCGCGTTGGCGATTGCAGGCGCTGGGCCTGACGCGCATCCACGGCAACGATGGCGCCCCGGCTTGGTGCACCGTTTCACAAGCGCAAATCTTCTTTTCCCACCGCAGGGACAGCCGTCTTCGCGGACACACTGGGCGCATGGCCGCTTGCATCTGGCTGGACGCCTGAATCAGCAAGCGCCTGCGCAGCCGCCGCCTGTTGCCTGGCCAGCTCCTCCGATTTGCGGATGGCCTTGCGCCGCAAAGGGGTGCCCATCAGGTACACCACCAATCCCATGGGCAGGAGGCCATACAACACGAAGGTGATGATGGCCCCCAGAACGCTGCCCTGGGAGCTGAAAGCCTCCGCCAAGGCCATGAGCAAGGTGACGTAAAGCCAAGCAATGACGATCAGGTACATCTTTTTCGCTTGTAATCTGGGTGACAATAAACTGGACGATACTCTAACCTGTGTTGTGAAAAAACGATTGGTTCAGGAGACTTTCCATGAGCAGTGCTACCCCGGAATTTTGGTCCCGGATGGGCGATGACTTCCAGAACAAACTCGCCAAAAGCTGGGGCGAGGCCATGCAGCATTTCCAGTCCATCGACCTGGGCGGCATGAAAAAAAGCCTGGACAGCGTGCCGTCGGTCAAATTCTCGCCGGAAAAATTGCAGGCATTGCAAGGCCAGTATTTCAAGGACGCTGCCGAGCTCTGGAACCAAAGCCTGAACAACAGCCTGCAGGTCAAAGACCGCCGTTTTGCGGGTGAGGCCTGGGCCAACAACCCGCTGGCGGCCTTCCATGCCGCCTCCTACTTGCTCAACGCGCGCACCTTGATGGGCCTGGCCGATGCCGTGGAGGGCGACGACAAAACACGCAGCCGGATCCGTTTTGCCGTGGAGCAATGGGTGGCCGCGGCTGCGCCAAGCAATTTTTTGGCCTTCAACGCAGAGGCTCAGAAAAAAGCCATCGACACCCAGGGCGAGAGCATCGCCAAGGGCGTGAGAAACCTGATGCACGACCTGCAGCAAGGCCACGTCTCGATGACCGACGAGAGCCTGTTCGAAGTCGGGAAAAATGTGGCCACCACCGAAGGGGCGGTGGTGTTTGAAAACGAATTTTTCCAGCTGATCGAATACAAGCCCCTGACCGCCAAGGTCTACGAGAAGCCGTTTTTGCTGGTGCCGCCTTGCATCAACAAGTTCTACATCCTGGATCTGCAGCCCGAAAATTCGCTCATCCGCTACGCCGTGAGCCAGGGGCACCGCACCTTCGTGGTCAGCTGGCGCAATCCCGACGAGTCCATGGCCCAAAAGACCTGGGACGATTACATCGAACACGCCGCCATCCAAGCCATCGGCACGGTGCAGGCGATCACCGGCGCACCCCGCATCAACGCCCTGGGCTTTTGTGTGGGCGGCACCATCTTGTCCACGGCCCTGGCCGTGCTGGCAGCGCGGGGAGACAAGCCGGTGGCCAGTGCCACCTTCCTGACCACCCTGATCAATTTCACCGACACCGGTGTTCTCGATGTGTTCATCGACGAGAACTTCGTCCGCTTCCGGGAGCAACAGATGGGGCAGGGCGGCTTGCTCAAAGGCCAGGACCTGGCCTCCACTTTCAGCTTTTTGCGCCCGAACGACCTGGTCTGGAACTATGTGGTCGGCAATTACCTCAAGGGCGAGACACCGCCACCGTTTGACTTGCTGTACTGGAACAGCGACTCGACCAACCTGCCTGGCCCTTTCTACGCCTGGTATTTGCGCAACACCTACCTCGAGAACAACCTGGTCAAGCCGGGCCGGGTCCGGGTCTGCGGCGAAGCGATCGACCTGCGCAAGGTCGACATGCCGGTCTACATCTACGGCTCTCGCGAGGACCACATTGTTCCGATTGGCGGTGCTTACGCCAGCACCCAGGTGCTGCCTGGCAAAAAGCGCTTCGTCATGGGCGCCTCGGGCCACATCGCCGGTGTGATCAACCCGCCAGCGGCCCAAAAACGCAGCCACTGGTTGAGCGACAGCGGCCAATTCCCGTCCGATGTGAACGACTGGATCACCAGCGCCCGAGAAGTGCCTGGCAGCTGGTGGACCGATTGGTCCAACTGGCTCAAGAGCCATGCGGGCAAGCAGGTGGCCGCCCCCAAAACCTATGGCAAAGCCCGTTCATTCAAGGTCATCGAGGCGGCTCCGGGTCGCTATGTGAAGGCCAAAGCCTGATTCGTTTTTTTGGAGATCAAAATGGAAGACATCGTCATCGTTGCAGCCGCCCGCACCGCCGTGGGCAAATTTGGCGGCTCGCTTGCCAAAACCCCGGCCACCGAGCTGGGCAGCATCGTCATCCAGGGTTTGCTGGCGCGCAGTGGTCTGCCCAGCGACGCCATCGGTGAAGTCATCATGGGCCAGGTCCTGACCGCAGGCGTGGGCCAGAACCCGGCACGCCAGGCCATGATGAAAGCGGGCTTGGCCAAGGAAACACCCGCCCTCACGATCAATGCCGTGTGTGGCTCGGGCTTGAAGGCCGTGATGCTGGCCGCGCAGGCCGTGGCCTGGGGCGACAGCGAGATCGTGATCGCCGGGGGGCAGGAAAACATGAGCGCCAGCCCCCATGTGCTCAACGCCAGCCGAGATGGCCAACGCATGGGCGACTGGAAGATGACCGACACCATGATCGTGGATGGTCTGTGGGACGTTTACAACCAGTACCACATGGGCATCACCGCCGAAAACGTGGCCAAGGCCCATGGCATCACCCGCGACATGCAGGACGCCCTGGCCCTGGGCAGCCAGCAAAAAGCCGCTGCCGCGCAAGACGCGGGCAAGTTCAAGGACGAGATCGTGGACGTGTTGATCCCTCAGCGCAAGGGGGATCCGCTGGTGTTCAATGCGGACGAATTCATCAACAAGAAAACCAGTGCCGAAGCCTTGGCCGGTCTGCGCCCCGCCTTTGACAAGGCCGGCAGCGTGACCGCAGGCAATGCCTCGGGGATCAACGACGGCGCAGCCGCCGTGATGGTCATGAGCGCCAAAAAGGCCGCCGCCTTGGGTCTGAAACCGCTGGCCCGAATCGCCGCGTTTGGCACCAGTGGCCTGGACCCTGCCACCATGGGCATGGGGCCGGTACCCGCTTCGCGCAAGGCGCTGGCCCGAGCCGGCTGGCAGGCGCAGGATGTGGACCTGTTCGAGCTGAACGAGGCCTTTGCCGCTCAGGCCTGCGCCGTGAACCAGGCCCTGGACATCGACCCCTCGAAAGTCAACGTCAATGGTGGCGCGATCGCCATCGGTCACCCGATTGGCGCATCGGGCTGCCGCATCCTGGTGACCTTGCTGCACGAAATGCAGCGCCGTCAGGTCCAAAAGGGCCTGGCGGCCCTGTGCATCGGCGGTGGCATGGGCGTGTCGCTGGCCATCGAGCGCGTTTGAAACAACAAGCCCGCCGCGTGGCCTGGCGCACTGCCCCGATGGGTATGTGCCACCTATCATCGCGGTGGGCGCAGATGGATTCCCTTTTCAATTCACTCAACACAAGGAGACGATCATGAGTCAAAAAGTAGCTTACGTGACCGGGGGCATGGGCGGCATCGGGACCGCGATTTGCCAGCGCCTTCACCAGGAGGGCTTCAAGGTCATCGCCGGTTGCGGCCCGACCCGTGATTACACCAAGTGGCTGGACGAGCAAAAGGCCCTGGGCTTCACCTTCTACGCCTCGGTGGGCAACGTCGGCGACTGGGACTCGACGGTGCAAGCTTTCTCCAAGGCCAAGGCCGAGCACGGCAGCATCGATGTGCTGGTCAACAACGCCGGCATCACCAAGGACCGCATGTTCTTGAAGATGAGCCGCGAAGACTGGGATGCGGTGATGAACACCAACCTGGACTCCATGTTCAATGTGACCAAGCAGGTGGTTGCCGACATGGTCGAAAAGGGCTGGGGCCGTATCATCAACATCTCGTCGGTAAACGGCGAAAAAGGCCAAGCCGGTCAGACCAATTATTCCGCTGCCAAGGCCGGCATGCACGGTTTTTCCATGGCCCTGGCGCAAGAGCTGGCCACCAAGGGCGTGACCGTGAACACCGTCTCGCCCGGTTACATCGGCACCGACATGGTCAATGCCATCCGCCCAGACGTGCTGGAGAAGATCGTGGCCACGGTGCCGGTCAAGCGCCTGGGCAAGCCCAGCGAAATCGCCTCCATCATTGCCTGGCTGGCCAGCGAAGAGGGTGGTTACGCCACCGGCGCAGACTTCTCGGTCAACGGCGGTTTGCACATGGGTTGATGCGGCGCATCGCTCTTTGAAAAAACCCGCTTTGGCGGGTTTTTTCTTGTCCAGGGGCTGGCCGCCGTCAACTGCCCGATGGCTTGCCGGTGCCCACCATGTGCATGGCCGAGGCGATCAGGCCCGAAACCTCGGTCATGTTGCCGGGCACGATCAGCGTGGTCTTGGCGTCCTGGGCCACCTTGGCATAGGCCTGCACGGCCTGTTCGGCCACCTTCAGCTGCACCGCCTGTTCACCGCCGGGTTGGCGAATGGCGGCCGCGATGCGCTCGATGGCCTGTGCCGTGGCGTTGGCCATTTCGGTGATGGCCGCCGCATCGCCTTGCGCCTTGTTGATGGCGGCCTGTTTTTCACCTTCTGATCGGGCGATGAAGGCCTCGCGCTCGCCGGTGGCGATGTTGATCTGTTCCTGGCGGCGGCCTTCGGATGCGGCGATCAAGGCGCGCTTTTCGCGCTCGGCTGTGATTTGGGACTGCATGGCCAGCAAAATCTCTTTGGGCGGGGTCAGGTCCTTGATCTCGTAGCGCAGCACTTTCACGCCCCAGTTGAGCGCCGCTTCGTCGATCGCGGCGACCACCTG
>JAIXXW010000158.1 GCA_027490555.1 Comamonadaceae bacterium
GAGGAGACTTTGATGAGCAAACGATTGACCCTGAAAACCCTGGCCACCGTCGGCGCTTTTGCCGTGGGCGCCATGACCGTGCTCGGCAGCACTGCGGTGCAGGCCCAGCAAAAACTCAAATGGGCGCACGTCTACGAGACCGCCGAGCCCTACCACACCGAATCGGTCTGGGCGGCCGAAGAAATCAAGAAACGCACCAACGGCAAGTTCGACATCCAGGTCTTCCCCGCATCCACCCTAGGCAAAGAGACCGACATCAACCAGGGCCTGACCCTGGGCACGGTGGACATGATCATCAGCGGTCCATCGTTTGCAGCGCGCGCCTACCCCCGTTTTGGCATCGCTTACTACCCCTTCATTTTCCGCGATGGCGACCACCTGATCGCTTACTCCAAGAGCTCGGTGTTCCAGGAAATGGTGCGGGAGTTTCGCGAGAAAACCGGCATCCAGGTCACGGCCTACACCTACTACGGTGCGCGCCACACCACCGCACAAAGGCCTTTCACCAACTGCGCAGGCATGAAGGGCCTGAAGATCCGCGTGCCGGATGTGCCCGCCTACCGCGCCACACCTGAGGCCTGCGGCGCCAACCCCACCCCGATCGCTTTTGCCGAGGTCTACCTGGCCCTGCAAAACGGCACGGTGGAGGCCCAGGAAAACCCCTTGACCACGATCGAGGCCAAGAAGTTTTTTGAAGTGCAAAAAGCCATCATGCTCACCGGCCACATCGTGGACGGGCTGACCACCCAGATCGCGCCCCATGTCTGGAACCGGCTGAGCGATGCCGAAAAGAAAATCTTCACCGATGTGACCCAGGAGGCCGCTGCGCGCGCCACGGCCAAAGTCAAGGCCCGCGAAGCCGAGTTGGTGGACGAGTTCCGGAAAAAAGGCTTGCAGATGGTGCAGGTCGACCGCAAGTCCTTCCAGGACGCGGTCTTGAAGAACAAGCCCCTGACCTCGATGGGCTTCACCCAGTCTGACTTCGACAGGATCCAGGCCGCCCGCTGATCGGCCAGGCCCGACCCCCAAGCGCCCATGACCGGCCCTCATACGCCGGTCATGGGCGGCCCTGGGCCAGCGGCTGGCCTGGGCAGCCCTTTCACTCCCCCTGTTTGAAGCCAAGGACCTGCGATGAGCCACACACCCGATCTGGACGCCATGCCCCATGTGATGGGCGACGATGGTCAGTTCCACGCCACCGATGAGCAGGTGGATTTGTCGGGGACCACCTTGGAGGCCTGGGTGGCCCTGGTTTTTTTCTGGGCCCTGGGCCTGACGGTTTTCTACCAATTTTTCACCCGCTATGTGCTCAACGATTCGGCCGCCTGGACCGAGGAGATTGCGCGATACCTGCTGATCGCCACCGTCTTCACCGGCGCGGCCATTGGCGTGGCCAAAAACAACCACATCCAGGTGGACTTTTTCTTCCGCTTCATGCCCCGGGCCCTGTCCTACCGGCTGGCCCTGCTGGTGGATGTGGTGCGCACCGCCTTTTTTGGGGCGGCCACTTTTTTGACCTGGCAGATGATGCAAAAACTGGGCAGCTACAAGATGACCATCATCGACTTGCCCATGAACCTGGTCTACGGCGTGGTCATGGCCGGGTTTGCCGCCATGTGCCTGCGCTCGGTCTGGGTCATGCGCATCCACTGGCAACGCGGCTACACCGTGCTGGAGAGGCCCGAGTCGGACATGAACGACCGCTGAACAGCCCTGTCCAAGCGCCACCCCTGTCACCCGACCTGTACCGAACGAAAGCCCCCACATGCTGAAGATCATCTTTTTGCTGCTCATGAGTGGCGGCATACCTGTGGCCGTTGCCATGGCCGGTGCCTCGCTCATCTACCTGTTCTTTGCACAAAGCTCGCCCCCCTTTGTGGTGATCCACCGCATGGTCTCGGGCATCGACAGCTTTCCGCTGCTGGCCGTGCCCTTTTTCATCCTGGCGGGCAACCTGATGAACAACGCGGGCATCACCAACCGCATCTACAACTACGCGCTGGCCCTGGTGGGCTGGCTCAAGGGCGGACTGGGCCATGTGAATGTGGTCGGCTCGGTGGTGTTTGCCGGCATGAGCGGCACCGCCATTGCCGACGCGGCGGGCCTGGGCACCATCGAGATCAAGGCCATGAAAGACCATGGCTACAGCACCGAGTTCGCGGTGGGGGTCACCGCGGCCTCGGCCACGCTCGGGCCCATCATTCCACCGAGCTTGCCCTTCGTGATCTACGGCATGATGGCCAACGTCTCGGTGGGCGCATTGTTCCTGGCGGGGATCCTCCCGGGCATCTTCATGGCCTTTTTGATGATGCTCACCGTGGCCTACTTTGCACACAAGAACGGCTGGGGCAGCGACATCCGCTTTGACTTGCCCCGCGTGATCAAGGCCCTGGTCGAGACCCTGGTGGTGATCGGCTGGCCTGCGGCTTTGTGGTGGTTGGTCAAGGAATGGGGGCTGCCCCCTCAGCCCACCGTGATCGCGGCGCTCGTGGTGCTGTTTGTCGCGGACAAGGTGTTCCGCTTCCAGGCCGTTTTGCCCATCATGA
Source organism: Comamonadaceae bacterium (assembly GCA_027490555.1). Lineage (GTDB taxonomy): Bacteria > Pseudomonadota > Gammaproteobacteria > Burkholderiales > Burkholderiaceae_C > Limnohabitans_A. The sequence goes on from JAIXXW010000158.1 coordinate 2,547, forward strand.
CGCCGGTGATCCTGATCGGCGGCATGACCACCGGCGTGTTCACCCCGACCGAGGGCGCCATCGCGGCTTGCGTCTGGGCCATCGCACTGGGCTTTTTCTGGTACCGCACGCTGAA
>JAIXXW010000379.1 GCA_027490555.1 Comamonadaceae bacterium
CAACGGGCTCGTCCAGAATGTCCAACACTTCGCCCAGTGTGTCTTTGAGTGTCCAGGTCAGCGCGACCACGGAAGGTGTCTTGATTTCCATAGGACAATTGTCGCAGTTTGGCAGCCTGCTGCGCAGGCGCCTTGGTTTTTGAATGGCCGTGTGCGTGGATCACGGTCGGCAGATGAACAGGAAACGGTCTTGAACACAGCACAACCTTTGGCCCTGCTGGGCGGCTTGACAGCCGGCCAATTCATGAAACGCCATTGGCAGAAAAAACCTTTGCTGGTGCGCCGTGCCATCCCGGATTTTGTCCCAGGGCTTGGGCGCTCCGAATTGGTGGACTTGGCAGGGCAAGAGGGCGTGGAATCGCGTCTGATCGTCAACGCCCCCCAGGGCTGGAAAATGCGCCACGGCCCTCTGTCCAAACGCAGTCTGCCGCCGTTCAAGCAAAAGAAATGGACCTTTCTGGTGCAGGGGGTGGATCTGCACCACGAGGGCGTGCATGCCCTGATGCAGCAGTTCCGTTTTGTTCCCGATGCCCGGCTGGACGATGTGATGGTCAGTTACGCCAGCGATGGCGGTGGTGTGGGGCCGCACTTTGACAGCTACGATGTGTTCTTGCTGCAGGCCCATGGCCAGCGCCGCTGGCGCATTGCCCGACAGAAAGACCTGAGCCTGCAGCCTGGGGTGCCGCTGAAAATCCTGCAGCATTTTGAAGCCGAAGAGGAGTTTGTCCTCGATCCGGGCGACATGCTGTACTTGCCGCCCCAATACGCCCACGACGGCGTGGCCGTGGGCGAATGCATGACCTGGTCGATCGGGTTCAGGGCGCCGCAGCAAGGCGAATTGGCGCGCGAACTTCTGCTCGGGCTGGCCGATGAGGCTTTCGAGGGCGTGGGCCATGCCTTGTACAGCGACCCGCGCCAGCCCGCAGTGGCCTCACCAGGGGCCATTCCCCCGTCCATGAGCGCTTTTGCCCGCAAAGTCCTGGATCAAGCGCTGGGCAACCCGCAACTGCTGGATTGTTTGCTGGGCGAATACCTGACCGAACCCAAGCCGCATGTGTGGTTTGATGCGTCCACGGCCCACGTCGATCTGTCTGCAGGGCTGCGCCTGGACCGGCGCAGCAAGATGATGTACGACCACCGGCATGTTTTCATCAACGGCGAGTCGTTCAAGGTGGGAGGACGAGACGCCCGTGTGTTGCGATCCTTGGCAGATGGTCGTTGCCTGACCGCACGCGAAGTCCAATCCCTCAGCCCCAACGCGAAAAATGTGTTGTCGGACTGGGCCGGTGCGGGCTGGTTGCATGCCTTGTGATGGCTGTTCACAACCCCCGTCTGTGCCTTGCCTCGCACAAGTGACAGAGATCCCCTGCAGAAACTAGGGAAAACGCTATAATGCAGCGCTGGGAACAAAAGAGCTCGAGTACTTTTGTCCTGGTTTGGATGGTCTTTTGCCGTCTAAGCAATTTCCGGAAATTGTTTCTTTCATTACCACATCAGGAAAATCACAATGAACAAGTCCCTCGTTCTGTCCGCCATCGTCGTCGCTGCTGCCCTGGCCGCTTGCGGTAAAAAAGAAGCCGCTGCACCTGCCGCGCCCGCACCTGCCGCTGCCCCAGCCCCTGCTGCTGCGCCAGCACCTGCCGCCGCCCCCGCCGACGCTGCGCCAGCCGCTGCCCCTGCCGCTGCCCCTGCCGCTGCCGCCCCTGCTGCAGCACCCGCCGCTGCACCTGCTGCCCCTGCAGCCAAGTGATGTGGCGTCGTCCCGGCCTCGTTGGCCGGGAAACGAAAAAAAACCCCGCTGCGCGGGGTTTTTTTATGCCTGTGCACCTCAGCGAAGTTCCGCGGCGATCAGTTTGAGGATCCTTTCGGCTTCGCCCGATGGTGCCGGTTGGCCATTCGCACCCAGCACCCTGATGAGGGTCTGGCCCGAAGCTGCAGCGCTCAGGCTGATGCCGTACTTGGCCAGCACACGTTCCTCCTTTTTGTTGCCCATCAATCTGGAGAAAAAGCCTGGTGCCTCCTGGGATCCTTGCGGTGGGACATAGCGCACGAAGTAGCGGCCTGCGGCCATGTCGCGGTCTTCCACGGTGAAACCGCTCCTGTCGAGAGCAACACCTGTGCGCCGCCAGGCACGGTCCAGGGGTTCGGCCAGGCTCAGCGTGGGCTGGCCGTCGACCAGGGTCACGGGCAGTGTTGTGGCGGCCCTGTTCGGGGTGGCGGACGCCACGCTGGCTTCCTGGGGTGAAGTGCCCAGTTTGACCATCAGGCGGCGCAAAAACTCAATTTCGAGCTCGGGGTCACTGGGACGGGCTTGCCACACCGTGCGGTCTTTTTGGGCTGTGGCGTAGTTTTCCACCATGCCCCGGTGGGAGATGTAGATTTCGACTTCGCCACGGGCATTGCGCTCAACCCGCGTCCTGTATTTGTCGCGTTCACCGGTGGAATACAGCGGATCGAGGACCCTGCCCAAGGTTTTACGAATGAAATCCTGGGGCAACTTGGCACGGTTTTCAGCCCAGTCCGTCTCCATGATCCCCAGTTCGGGGGAGTCGGTGGTCAAGGCCAAACCATTGGCTGCCCAAAATTCCCGCAAAGCGGTCCAGACCTGGTCCGCTGGCATGGCCGCCACCAGCCAGCGCTGATCGCCTTGCCGCTCCATGCGCACCTTGCCCAAAGTGTTGGCGGCCGTGCCGGCATCGCTTACCTGGGTGCTGGCATTGCGAAAACCAGCGGCCGATGCCGAGGTGCTTTCCAGGGCAAAACGCGACTCCCTGCGCAGCTGCGTGAGGTCGGGGGGGATTTCCAGGCTGGGCGCTTTGACCGCACTTTTGTAGTCGATCTTGTCTTCTTTCAAGACCGAACAAGCACTCAACAACAGCGACAAGGTCAAGACAGTGCTGGTGCGTTTGAAAGGAAAGCGAATCATGGTGGCCATCGGGTCGTTGTTCACAAACATCCTGGGGTTCAATCGGATCACAGCAGGCCGCTGGCCTTCAAGGCTGCTTCGACCACCGGTTGCTGGGCTGGGGACAATTCGGTCATGGGCAAACGCAAGGTGGGGCCGCACAGGCCCATGCGCTGCATGGCCCATTTCACCGGAATGGGGTTGGCTTCGACAAAGAGGTTTTTGTGGACAGGCAGCAGCTGGAACTGGATGCGCAGGGCTTCCTTCACATCGCCACGGATGGCCGCCATGCACAGCGCATGCATCTGTCGCGGTGCGATGTTGGCGGTCACGCTGATGTTGCCGGCACCCCCGCACAGCATCAAGGCCACAGCGCTGGCGTCGTCGCCTGAAAAAACGGCGAAAGAGGCAGGCACGTCCCGGATCAACCACTGGGCCCGTTCGATGTTGCCCGTGGCTTCCTTGATGCCGATGATGCCCGGCACCTGTGCCAGGCGCAGCACGGTCTCGTGCTGCAAATCGGCCACAGTGCGCCCGGGCACGTTGTAAAGGATGACGGGCAACTCCGGCACGGCCTCGGCAATCGCTTTGAAGTGCTGGTACAGGCCTTCCTGCGTGGGCTTGTTGTAGTAGGGCACCACCTGCAATTGGGCATCGGCGCCGACTTTGCGGGCAAATCGGGCCAGCTCCATGGCTTCGGCCGTTGAATTGGCGCCGCAGCCGGCGATGATGGGGATGCGTTTGGCCGCTTGCTCGACCGCGACACGGATGATCTCGCAGTGCTCCTCCACGTTGACCGTGGGGGATTCACCCGAGGTGCCCACCACCACAATGGCATCGGTGCCTTCGGCCACATGCCAGTCGATCAGTTTTCGCAAGCAGGGGTAATCCACCTGACCGTCTGCAAGCATGGGCGTGATCAAGGCAGGGATGCTGCCACGGATAGGGCGGTTTTCGGTGGTCATGTTCAGGGTATCTGAGCCTAAAACAGCCATTCTAACGAGTGCCAGTCAGGGGACGGTGCCGGCCCCATGTCCGGGCCTCGGGCCACGCCTGTTCAAGCCGCTGCACCGGTCTTGGCCCCGTGCAATGGCCAGCGATGGGGTACGCTGGCGGGGACTTCCCGGACGGCCACAATGCGTTGCACAAACCGCTCGGGCCTGGCCTCGAAACCGTCCTCATAGGCGATGGTGCGCAGACCCTCGGTGGCCTGGAGCAGTTCACCGGTTTGCAGCAGGAAATCGGGCCGGGACGGTTTGCCCACGGTTTCGTTGCCGGCGGCGAAGGTCTCGTACACCAGCACGCCCCCTGGGGCCACGCTGCCCAGGAGGGCTGGCCAGAGGGGCCTCCAGAGGTAATGCGTGACCAGCACGCAGGCGAATGTTTGCCCCTGGAAAGGCCAGGGGCCGTTTTCGATGTCGGCGCAAACGACCTGACCGAAGGCGCGCGCCTGCGCCAGGGCTTCGGGGTGGCGATCCACGCCCGTGACAGGGTGCCCCATGGCGGCCAGAAAACGCATGTGGCGGCCAGCGCCACAGGCCACATCCAGCACCGGGCCGCCTGCGGTGATCAGGTGGGCCCAGCGTTGCAGCCAGGCCGATGGGGGTTCGGTGCCGTGCATCAGAGCGACCACCCGATCAAAAGCATGACCAGAGCTGTTCGGCGAGCATGACCACCACCTCCGACTGACCATACAGCCAGAACGTCAGCCCCAGGGCCGCAGCCAGAAGCAAGAGCAGGGTCGGTCGCAGGCTCATGCGGCATGTGGCCCGCTGCGGGCGATTGGGCTTTCGCGCACGGGCAGGTTCACCAGTGCGGCAAACACGCCCAGCGCCACGGCCAGGTACCAGACGGTGTTGTAGCTGCCCGTCTTGTCATAAAGGTAGCCACCCAGCCAGACGCCCATGAAGGAGCCGATCTGGTGGCTGAAAAAGATGAAGCCGCTGAGCATGGACAAATGGGCCACGCCAAAAATTTGCGCCACGGCCGCATTGGTGGGCGGGACGGTGGACAACCACAACAGGCCCATGACCATGGTGAACAGGTACACGCTGGTGGGCGTCAAGGGCGCCAGCAAAAACAGCACGATCGCCACCGAGCGGGCCAGGTAAATGAAGGCCAGGATGTTTTTCTTGGCCATTTTCTGGCCCATGGTGCCCGCGATGTAGGTGCCAAACACATTGAACAGGCCGATCAAGGCCAGCGCATAGCTGGCCACCTGGGGGGGCAGGCCCTGGTCTTTCAGGTAACTGGGCATGTGCACCCCGATGAAGACGACCTGGAAGCCGCACACGAAATAACCTGCCATCAGCAGCTGGAAACTGGGGTATTTGAAGGCTTCTTGGAGGGCCTGGACGATGGTCTGGTCGCGTTGGACCTGTCCAGGTGTGTCCATGGCCGGTTCGCGCAGACCCCAGGCCAGGGGAACGATCAGCAGGGCCGCCGCAGCCAGCACCAGCAAAGCGCTTTGCCAACCCATCTGCGCGATCAGCAGGCCTTCGACCGGCACCATCAGGAATTGCCCAAAGCTGCCCGCCGCAGCGGCCACGCCCATGGCCCAGGAACGGCGTTCAGCAGGGACGTTGCGGCCAATCACCCCGTAAATCACAGCGTAAGTGGTGCCCGCCTGGGCGGTGCCGATGACCACGCCGGTGAACAGCGCAAACACCCAGGGGTCGGTGGCCCAGGCCATGCCCAGCAGGCCCACGCTGTAGATCAGGGCACCCAGGATGATGACCCGGAACGCGCCGAATTTGTCTGCCACCATGCCCGCAAAAATGCCCATGAAGCCCCAGGCCAGGTTCTGGATGGCCATGGCGAAAGCGAATTCCTGGCGCCCCCAGCCCTGGGCCTGGGTGATGGGTTGCAGCCACAGACCAAAGCCATGCCGGATGCCCATGGACAAGGTGACGATGGCCGCGCCGCACAGCAGCACCTGGGTGAGGGAGAGACGTTGGAGTTGCATGGCCTGACTTTAGCGAAAAAACAGCGAGGGGGCTGTCACTTGGGCACGGGCAAGGCATAGAAGTCGCATATCACCCGCCAGGCTGCCTCGGGGGTGTCGACATAGTGAAAAAGGGCCATGTCCTCGGGCGAGATCGTGCCTTCTTCCACCAGCACATCCATTTGCACCAGCCGTTTCCAGAATGCCGAACCGAACAGCAAAATAGGCACAGGCCGGGCTTTGCGGGTTTGCACCAGGGTCATGACCTCGAACAACTCGTCCAGGGTCCCAAAACCACCGGGAAACGCCACCAGCGCCTTGGCGCGCATCATGAAATGCATTTTGCGCAGGGCAAAGTAGTGAAACTTGAAGCTCAGGCTCGGCGTGACATAGGGGTTGGGGTGTTGCTCGTGGGGCAAGGCGATGTTGAGCGCCACCGAGGGGGCGCCGGCCTCTTGCGCACCCCGGTTCGCGGCTTCCATGATGCCGGGCCCGCCGCCGGTGCAGATGTACAGCTTTTCATCGTCCGGCAGGCAGGTGCAGGACCGCGCCACCAGCTGCGCGAAGGCACGGGCATTTTCGTAGTGCTCGGCGTTGCGCACCCAGGTCTGGGCCCGCTCGATGTCACTGGCCTGGCCGCTTTGCCGCGCCGCCTGGAGTTGGGCCTGGGCGCTGGCCCTGTCCAAGAAGCGGGCACTGCCAAACACCACCACCGTGTTTTCAATGCCGGCCTCGACCTGGGCCAGGTCAGGTTTGAGCATTTCCAGCTGGAAGCGGATGCCCCGCGTTTCCCGGCGCAGCAAAAACTCGGGGTCGGCAAAGGCCAGGCGATGCGCCTGCGGTTCCATCCAGTCGTGGCTGCTGGCTTCGGCCTGCAGGTCAGCCCAGGCATGGGGGAGGACAGAGTCTTTGATGTTTGGAAAACTTGGCATGGGCTCGATTGTGCATGGCCCACCAGAAAAATGGCTGGCGCCCGGTGGCACAAGATCCTGTGGGAAAGGAATTGGCCATGAAAAAAGCCCCTTGCGGGGCTTTCAGGCAAGAGCAGGGACGGCCATCAGACGCGTTTGCGGTATTCGCCGGTGCGTGTGTCGATCTCGATCTTGTCGCCCTGGTTCACGAACAGGGGCACAGGCACTTCGAAGCCGGTGGCGATCTTGGCAGGCTTCATGACCTTGCCCGAGGTGTCGCCCTTGACGGCGGGTTCTGTCCAGGTGATCTCGCGGGTCACGCTGGTGGGCAGTTCGACCGAGATGGCCTTCCCGTCGTAGAACACCACTTCGACTTCCATGCCATCTTCGAGGTAGTTCAGGGCGTCGCCCATGTTTTCGGCTTCGACTTCGTACTGGTTGTACTCGGCATCCATGCACACGTACATCGGGTCGGCGAAGTAGGAGTAGGTGCAGTCCTTCTTGTCGAGGATGATCTGGTCCATTTTGTCGTCGGCCTTGAACACGACTTCGGTGCCGAAGTTGGCGATCAGGCTTTTGAGTTTCATGCGGACGGTGGACGAGCCACGACCGCCGCGCTGGTATTCGGTGCGCAGGATGACCATGGGGTCTTTGCCGTGCATGATGACGTTGCCGGCGCGGAGTTCTTGAGCGGTTTTCATAAGTTTCGGGTCTGAAAGGTGATGGGGAGGCCTGTGGCCAAGCCCGCTATTCTAACCTGCGAGGGCCGGCTGGGGTGCCAGGCCTGGGGTCTTGTGGCATGCTGGCACCGCTGGAAGGGCGTGGGTCGAAAGCGGATGTGAAAAGGAAGTGAAAGGGACAGCAGATGTCGGCAGGCGATTGGAAAGACTTCTACAAAGCCGCCCTCGAGGGCCACATCGGCGTGCTGGCGCACCACATCGCTGAAGGGGTGAACCCGGACCACCAGCATCCCGAAATCATGCGCACAGCCCTGGTCGCCAGCCTGCTCGAAGGCCAGCCTGAGGTGGCACGGTTTCTTTTGGCGCAAGGCGCCGACCCCCACCTGGTCTCGATCCTGGACGGGCTCTCCCCCCTGGAAGCCGCCCTGAAAACGGGACAGCATGAGATCGCCGACCAACTGCGTGCTGCGGGCGCCAGGCAAGGATCCCGCCCGTTTTGGGACCGCTGGTTCAGTGCCTGTCGTGTGGGCTGATCTGCCTCAACCTCTGGCCGTGGGGTCTGTGCAGGCCATCTCGAGCAGTTGCGCGGTCAGGGGCCTTTGGGCTTGCAGCCGCCTGCGGGCCGCCTGCACCACCCGTTTCCAGTCGTGCAGGCGCGCGGGGTCCAACGGAGGCCATGGACCGTCCTCCAGGCCGTTCCAGATGCGGTGCGCCGACCGCAAATCCTGTGGCGCATCCAGCCAGTGGAGAAACGCTTCCAGCTTCGCGTGGTGGGCCTGGTCGTCTTGGGGGTAGATCTGCCAGATGAAAGGCTGGCCGGACCACAGCGCGCGCACCAGGGAGTCTTCGCCTCGCACGAAATTCAGGTCACAGGCCCAGAGCATCTCGTCAAAGCCGTCCTGGCTGGTGTAGGGCAGGGCGCTCCAGTGGGGGGGCTCGGCCATGCCGGCCAGCGCCTGCTGCACCGCCGCCAGCGGGCGGCCAGGGGTGACCAGCAGGTGGTGGCTTGTGCCCACCAGCTGCTGCAGCAGCGAAGGCAAGGCAGGCGGCTCGTAGCAAAACAGGCTCAGCAGCAGGCCAGCCTGGGCCAGTTGGGGGGCGTATTGTGCGCGCCAGGCCGCCAAGTCAAAGCTTTGCTGGCGCGCCAGCAGCCCGGTCTCGCGCAGCAGGCCGCCCGTGCCTTCGGTGAAGCCGGGGTAAAAAAAGGTTTTGCGCCAGCCCCGGGCCGGGCCGCTCATCACGGGCGAGGGCAGGCCGTGCATGCGGGGCACCCAGTCCTCGGCGCTCAGGTATTCGAGGTTGATCCACGCGGCTTGCCGGGCGCGCGTGGCCACGCCATGCGCCACGAAAGCTTCGGGCAAATGGCAGCCAAAGGCCTCCAGCCACACATCGGCCGGGGGCAGGTCTTGCAGAACGCTGTCCTGGCTGGCGTCGGCCCATGGGCGCAGTTCGATGCCCAGCGCCTGCGGCGCCCTGGGCGCCATCCAGCTCAGGGCCGAGGCATCGTCCACCCACAAGCGCACGCGTTGGCCAGCGCCTTGCAGCTGGCGCGCCAGGCGCCAGCACACGCCCAGGTCGCCATGGTTGTCGATCACGGTGCAGAAGATGTCCCACAGCGGGCCGTCTGGCAGGTGCGGTGGCATGTGCGGTGGCATGTGCGGTGGCAGGTGCGGTGGCATGGGGAGATTGTCGCTGCTGTTTTCACTGACAATAGCCGCCATGTCGCACACCCATGACGAAGCCCTGCTCGCACAAGTTGCCGCGCTGCCCGCCTTGCCGGGGGTCTACCGTTATTTCGACGCGCAAGGCCAAGTGCTTTATGTGGGCAAGGCCAAGCAGCTCAAAAAACGTGTTGCCAGTTATTTCCAGAAGGACCATGGCGGCACCCGCATCGGCCACATGGTCAGCAAAATCGCCCGGATGGAGACCACCGTGGTGCGCTCCGAGGCCGAGGCCTTGCTGCTTGAAAACAACCTGATCAAGACCCTGAGTCCGCGTTTCAACATTCTTTTCAGGGACGACAAAACCTACCCCTACCTCAAGCTCACGGGCAACGGCACGCTGATGGTGAAAGCCCAAGCGGGCGTTCCCGATCCGCAGACTTTCCCCAGGGTTTCGTATTACAGGGGGGCGGTGGAAAAAAAGCACCGTTACTTTGGCCCATTTCCCAGTGCCTGGGCGGTGAAAGAGTCGATTCAGTTGCTGCAAAAGGTTTTTCGCCTGCGCACCTGCGAGGACACGGTGTTTGCCAACCGCACGCGCCCGTGCCTGCTGTACCAGATCAAGCGCTGCTCGGGCCCCTGTGTCAACCTGATCAGCCCCCAGGCCTATGCCGAGGATGTCCTGCAGGCCGAGCGGTTTTTGAAAGGCGAGACCCAGGCGCTTTTGCAGGAGATGGAGGCGCGGATGATGGCGCATGCCGAGCGGCTGGCCTTCGAGCAGGCTGCAGAGGTGCGCAACCAGATCACGGCCTTGTCCCGTGTGCTGCACCAGCAGTCGGTGGACACCGGGACAGACACCGATGTGGACATCCTGGCGGTGCGTGTTCAGGGCGGCCGCGCCTGCGTGAACCTGGCGATGGTGCGGGGTGGCCGCCACTTGGGCGACCGGGCCTATTTCCCGGCCCATGTGGAGGACGCGCATGCCCTGCAATCGCTGCAAGAGGAGGGCCAGGCCTGCAGCCCGGTGGAGGTCCAGGTGCTCGAAGCTTTCCTGGCCCAGCATTACATCGGCATCCCCGTCCCCCCCGCATTGGTCACCGGCGTGCCGGTGGACAAGGCTTTGCTGACGGCCTTGTCCCAGCAGGCCGGCTACAAGGTGTCGGCTGTCCACAACCCGCGGGAGCAGCGCCGGGTGTGGCTGTCGATGAGCGAGAAAAATGCCGAAATCCAGCTCGCCCGCTTGCTGGCCGAAGAAGGCTCGCAGCAGGCCCGCACTCGGGCCCTGGCCGATGCGCTGGACCTGGCCCCGGACGATCTGGACGCCTTGCACATCGAGTGTTTCGACATTTCGCACACGGCCGGCGAAAACACCCAAGCCTCTTGCGTGGTGTTTCGCCAGCACAAGATGCAAAGCAGCGAATACCGACGCTACAACATCGAGGGCATCACCCCCGGTGACGACTATGCCGCCATGCGCCAAGTGCTGATGCGCCGCTACGGCAAGCTGGCCGAAGCCTTGCGCTCTGGCGAAGGCACGGCGCGCCTGCCGGACCTGGTGCTGATTGACGGCGGCAAAGGCCAGGTGAGCATGGCCCGCGAGGTGTTCACCGACCTGGGGCTGGATTTGTCGCGCATTGTGGGTGTCGAAAAAGGCGAGGGCCGCAAAGTGGGCCTGGAGGAGCTGGTGTTTGCCGATGGCCGTGAAAAGGTCTACCTGGGCAAGGATTCCGCCGCCCTGATGCTGGTGGCCCAGATCCGCGACGAGGCGCACCGCTTTGCCATCACCGGCATGCGGGCACAGCGGGCCAAGGTGCGTGTGGGGGGCAGCAAGATCGAGGACATACCGGGCATCGGCCCGCGCAAACGGGCCAAGCTTTTGCAGCGCTTTGGTGGCGTGCGTGGCGTCGAGGCGGCCAGTGTGGAAGACCTGATGGCTGTGGAAGGCATCTCCAAGGAACTGGCCGAGGCGATTTACAACGCGCTGCACTGAGATTGGACGCCACACACACCCGGGTGCGCCATGGGCGTGCCACAATCGCGGCCATGTTTTTCACGATTCCCACCCTCATGACCTGGACGCGCATCGTCGCGATCCCATTGATCATTGGCGTGTATTACCTGCCGAGCCTGTCTGTGGAGACGCAAAATCTGATCGCCACGGTCATGTTTGTACTGTTTGCCATCACCGACTGGCTGGACGGTTTTTTGGCCCGAAAACTCAACCAGACCTCGGCTTTCGGTGCCTTTCTGGACCCGGTGGCGGACAAATTTCTGGTGTGTGCGGCCCTGCTGATCCTGGTGCACATGAACCGGGTGCATGTGCTGGTGGCCCTGGTCATCATTGGCCGTGAAATTGCCATTTCCTCCTTGCGCGAATGGATGGCGCAAATCGGTGCCAGCAAGAGTGTGGCGGTGCACATGGTGGGCAAGCTCAAGACCACGGTCCAGATGCTGGCCATTCCTTTTCTGCTCTACGACGGCCTGTTGTTGGGCGTCATCGATACCCGCAGCTGGGGCACGGCCTTGATCATGGTCGCGGCGGTCTTGACCATCTGGTCCATGGTTTATTACATGCAAAAAGCCTTGCCCGAGATTCGGGCACGGGTCAAATGACCGTATCACCCGAGCCCGTCACGTCAGTGAAAGCCACAGCGGCCCTTTGTTGTTAAGCTCAAGATCTGTTTGGGCTTGAGCCCGTTTTATTCTTGATTTTGAAAGTTTTCCCCATGACCAAGCACCGCATCGCCGTGATCCCTGGAGATGGCATCGGCAAGGAAGTGATGCCTGAGGGCTTGCGTGTGATGGACGCAGCCGCCCGAAAGTTCGGCATTGATCTGCACTTTGACCATTTTGATTTTTCAAGCTGGGATTACTTTGAAAAACACGGTCAGATGTTGCCTGACAACTGGAAAGACCAGATTGGCGGTCACGATGCGCTTTATTTTGGTGCGGTGGGGTGGCCTGACAAAATCGCCGACCATGTCTCGCTGTGGGGCTCCTTGCTGCTGTTCCGCCGCGAATTTGACCAGTACATCAACCTGCGCCCGGCGCGCCTGATGCCGGGCATCGTCGCGCCCGTGGTGCGCCGCGACGGCAGCCCCCGCCAGCCGGGTGAGATCGACATGTACATCGTTCGTGAAAACACCGAAGGCGAATACTCCGCCGTCGGTGGCCGCATGTTCCCGGGCACCGAGCGCGAGATCGTGATGCAGGAAACCATCATGAGCCGTGTCGGTGTGGACCGGGTGCTCAAGTTCGCTTTCGAGCTGGCGCAGTCGCGCCCCAAAAAGCACCTGACCAGTGCCACCAAGTCCAATGGCATCGCCATCACCATGCCTTACTGGGACGAGCGCGTGGCCGAGATGGCCAAGGCCTACCCGGGCGTCCAGGTGGACAA
>JAIXXW010000139.1 GCA_027490555.1 Comamonadaceae bacterium
CTGGTGATCGGGGGCGATGGCACCATGCTGGGCATCGGACGCCAGATGGCCCGCTACGGCTTGCCCCTGATGGGCATCAACCAGGGGCGGCTGGGCTTCATCACCGACATTCCCCTCCAAAGCTACCAGGACATGCTGGAGCCCATGCTGCAGGGCCACTACCAGGCGGAAGACCGCAGCTTGCTGCAGGCCCAGGTCATGCGCGACCAGCGCAGCGTGTTTTGCGCCTTGGCCATGAACGATGTGGTGGTCAACCGGGGTGGTACCTCGGGCATGGTCGAGCTGCGGGTCGAGGTCGATGGGCACTTTGTGTCCAACCAGCGTGCCGACGGCCTGATCATCGCCACCCCCACGGGCTCGACTGCCTATTCGCTGTCGGTGGGTGGGCCTTTGATGCACCCGGCCCTGGGCGGCTGGGTCATGGCCCCGATCGCACCGCACACCCTGTCCAACCGGCCCATCGTGCTGCCCGAAACGTCCGAGATCAGCATCGAGATCGTGGCCGGGCGCTACGTCAGCGCCAACTTCGACATGCAGTCCCTGGCCGACCTGACGCTGGGCGACCGCATCGTGGTCAAGCGCTCCGAACACAAAGTGCGCTTTTTGCATCCCGCAGGCTGGAATTACTTCGACACCCTGCGCAAGAAAATGCACTGGAATGAGGGCGTTTGAGCCGTGGCACTGACGCACATCTCTTTGCGCGATTTTGTGATCGTCCGCGAGTTGGCGCTGGACCTGAGCGGGGGCTTCAGTGTCTTGACCGGCGAGACCGGCGCTGGCAAATCCATTTTGATCGATGCCTTGCAATTGGCACTGGGCGCCCGGGCCGAAGCCAGTGTGGTGCGCGAAGGCGCCAGCCGCTGCGAAGTGTGTGCCGAGTTCGAGCCCACCCCGGCCATCCAGGCCTGGCTTGAGGAGGCGGGTTTTGAGTCCAGCGCCGACTTGTTGCTGCGCCGCACCGTTGACAGCAGTGGCAAAAGCCGCGCCTGGATCAACGGCAGCCCGGCCACCGCCACGCAATTGCGCGAATTGGGCGAGCGGCTTTTGGACATCCACGGCCAACACGCCTGGCAAAGCCTGACCCGCCCCGAGGCCGTGCGCGGCCTGCTCGACGCCTACGCGGGCACCGACACCCGCCCGCTCAAAGCCGCCTGGCACAACTGGCGGCAGGCCCTGCAAACCCTGGCACAGGCCCAGCTAGCCCAAAGCACACTGACGCAAGAACGTGAGCGCCTGGCCTGGCAAATCGGCGAGCTCGACAAATTGGCCCCGCAGCCGGACGAATGGCAAGAGCTGAACACACAGCACAGCCGCCTGGCCAATGCTCAAGCCCTGATCGACGGGGCCCAGCAAAGCATGCTGCTGCTCGAGGGCGATGAAGAAGGCGGCGCCTTGCGCGAGTTGTCCCGGGCCATCCAGACCCTGCAGTCGCTGGGGCAGTTTGAGCCCGAATTCAAGGCACTGGCCGAGGTGCTGGCCTCGGCCCAGGCCCAGGCCGAAGACGTGGCCCACAGCCTGCACGCCTATTTGCGCAAAACCGATCTGGACCCGGCCCAGCTGGCGCAACTGGACGAGCGCATGGCCCAGTGGCTGTCCTTGGCCCGCCGGTATAAAAAATCCCCTGACGAGCTGCCACTGGCGCTGCAGGCCTGGCGCCAGGAACTGTTGCAACTGGATGCGGCTGCCGACCTGGACAGCCTGCAGCAAGCGGCCAACGTCGCCCAAAACGCCTTCATGCAAGCGGCCCAGGCGGTCTCACGCCAGCGCCAGAAAGCCGCTCGCCCCCTGGCCCTGGCGGTCAGCAGCGCCATGCAGCAGCTGGGCATGCCCGGCGGCCGTTTTGAGGTGCAACTGCAAACCCTGGACACGCCCGCACAACACGGGCTGGAAGAGGTCAGCTTTTTGGTCGCCGGGCACCAGGGCAGCACGCCCCGGCCCGTGGGCAAAGTCGCCTCGGGCGGCGAGCTCTCGCGCATCGCGCTGGCCATTGCCGTGACCACCAGCGAACTCGGCGAAGCCGGTACCTTGATCTTCGACGAGGTCGACTCGGGCGTGGGCGGTGCCGTGGCCGAAACCGTGGGGCGCCTGATGAAACAACTGGGTCAACACCGCCAGGTGCTGGCCGTGACCCACCTGCCCCAGGTGGCCGCCTGCGCCGACCACCACTTGCTGGTCAGCAAAGCCGTCGCCCAGGGCCAGGTCAGCAGCCAGGTGCGGGCCGTGAGCGGGCCAGAGCGGGTGGACGAAATCGCCCGCATGCTGGGCGGCGAAAAACGCTCCGACACCACCTTGGCACACGCCCGCGAAATGCTGGGCGATGCCCCGCTCCAACCCCCGGGCCAAGGAAGCGCACAAGGCTGAGCATGGACATCTTCCTGATCACTGGCATGTCTGGCTCCGGCAAATCGGTGGCGCTGCGCGCGCTCGAGGACGCGGGCTATTACTGCGTGGACAACCTGCCGCCCGAGTTGCTCATTTCCTTTGTCAAGCTGGAAGAGCAGCAAAAGGAAGAGCGCCTGGCGATCGCGATTGACGTGCGCAATGCCAACTCGCTGCACCTGATGCCCGAGCAAATGGGCTTGTTGCGTGGCATGGGGATCACCGTCAAGTCGGTCTTTCTGGACGCCTCCTCCGAGACCTTGCAGCGCCGGTATTCGGAAACGCGGCGCAAACACCCTTTGTCGGGCGGCAGCAAACCGCTCAGCGACAAGGCCCTCACCGAAACCATCGCGCTCGAGCGCGAATTGTTGTCGGATTTGCGCGAAGGGTCGCTGGTCATCGACACCAGCTTGCTGCGCTCGGCCCAGCTGCAGACCTACATCAAAGGGCTGCTCACCGCCCCCGCGGCCCAGCTGACACTGGTGTTCGAATCCTTTGCCTTCAAGCGCGGCATCCCCACCGATGCCGACTATGTGTTTGACGTGCGCATGCTGCCCAACCCGCATTACGAAGCAGCACTCAAGCCCCTGACAGGACGCGATGAACCGGTACAAGCCTACCTGCGCCAGTCGGAGGAATTTGTGCTCATGCAGCAGCACATCGAGGGTTTTTTGAACCACTGGATTCCGGCCATCGAGCGCGACCACAGGAGCTACGCGACCGTGGCGATTGGCTGCACGGGCGGACAGCACCGCTCGGTGTTCATGGTGGAGCAACTGGCCCGCCACTTTGGCGACCGCTGGCTCACCCTCAAAAGGCACCGGGAACTGGACGCCGCCTGAGCGGCCGCTTCTGGGCCACACCCTTCCCTGTCAGGTCCCAGCCAGCAAGGCCCGAATCGGGGCTGGCAAGCCCATGCCGGACCAAGCATCGGCGTCCACCCAGCGACCGTCACAGGCCGGCTCGGATGGACCGGCCCCGGTCATCCGCACCGGGTGCAAATGCAGGTCGCGGTGGGTCAGCACATGCTTCCAAGGCGCGATGTACTGCGCATCCTGGCCCTGGCGCCAGGCGGCCAGCACCTGGGCTTCCGTGTCGAACACCGGCAAACTGTACAAACCGGCCCAGATGCCTGTGTCTGGCCGTTTTTGCAGCCACACCTGGCCCTGCGCATTGACGGCCCAAAGCAGCCACAGCGTGGCGCTGCTGCGCTTGAGCTTGCGGGTTTTGACCGGGAAGGCCAGGGGCTCGCCCTGCGCCCGGGCCTGGCACAAGCGGCTGACCGGACAGGCCTCGCATTGGGCCTTGCGCGGCAAGCAGACCGTGGCGCCCAGGTCCATCAGCGCCTGGGTGTAGGGCGGCATGTCCGAAGCGCGGGTCGGCAACAGCTCCTGGGCCAGGGCCCACAGCGCTTTTTCGTTCTGGGCCACCGCCAAATCAGCGCCATAGCCCAGCACGCGGGTCAGCACCCGCTTCACATTGCCGTCCAAGATGGCCACCCGCTCGTCAAAACAAAAGGCCGCGATCGCCGCCGCGGTCGACCGGCCGATGCCCGGCAGGGTTTGCAAGTCCTCGGCCCGGCGCGGAAAGACCCCGCCAAAACGCGCCATCACCGCCTGGGCACAGCGGTGCAGGTTGCGTGCACGGCTGTAGTAACCCAGGCCGCTCCACAGCGCCAGCACATCGTCCTGCGGCGCTGCCGCCAAGGCCGCCACATCGGGAAAGCGCGCCAAAAACCGGGGAAAGTAATCCAGCACCGTGCTCACCTGGGTTTGCTGCAGCATGATCTCGGACAACCAGACGCGGTAGGGATCGCGGTTGTTTTGCCAAGGCAGGCTCTGGCGACCGTGCAGGCGCTGCCAGTCCACCATGCGGCGGGCAAAGCCGGTTGGCAAGGTCGTCATGGCTTTTGGCATGCGGGGCAGAAAAAAGTGGTGCGCTGGCCTTGCAGCATGGACTTGATCGGCGTGCCGCACACCCGGCAAGGCTCGCCCGCGCGGCCGTACACCGCCGCTTCCAGCTGAAAGTAACCGGTGCGGCCCTCGGCGTTCACAAAATCCCGCAGCGAACTGCCGCCCTGCTCCACCGCGCGGCGCAGCACCTGCACGATCGCGGCATGCAAGCGGGCCACCCGGGGTTTGGACAAACGCGAAGCCCGGGTGGTCGGGCGAATGCCCGCCAAAAACAAGGCTTCCGAAGCGTAGATGTTGCCCACCCCCACCACCACATCCCCCGCCAGCAGGACCTGTTTGATGGGGGACTGCCGTTTTTGCAGCGCCTGGGCAAAAGCCAGCGCATCGAACTGGCCGTTCAAAGGCTCCACGCCCAGCCGCCCCAACAGTTTTTGCGCTGGCGGGGAATCTTCTGAAGGCGCCCAGACCACCGCACCAAAACGGCGCGGATCGTGCAGGCGCAGCACACCCCGGTCGGTCACCAGGTCCATGTGGTCATGCGGGCCGGCTTCGGGCTGTGCGGGTGCAAAGTTCAGACTTCCGGACATGCCCAGGTGGATCAGCAAAAGCCCCTGGTCCAGATCGAGCAGCAGGTATTTGCCACGTCGGCGCACACCCCAGATTTGCCGGCCCACCAGGTCTTGGGCTGGCACCCCCAGGGGCCAGCGCAAGGGCTTGCCCAGGCGCAGGTCCAGGATATGGGCCGAGGCAATGCGGTCGGCAAAACTGCGACGGGTGACTTCAACTTCGGGGAGTTCGGGCATGGGATTTCGGCTAACAGGGACTTGGACCGCCCGGCACAAGGCGATGGATGCGTGGATTATGATGAGACCATGAAATTCTGGCTTCGCGTTGTCTTGATGTTCGCTTGTGTGGGGAGTGCATTGGCCCAACCCGCCACGCGTCCGGCGACACCGCCAGCCAGCGGCCCGGCCGTCAAATCGGCCCTGGATGCAGCCCTGTTTTACCAGCTGCTGCTGGGCGAATTGAACGTGCGAAGTGGCTCTCCCGGCAGCGGCTTTTCCATCATCTTGGATGCAGCCCGCAAAACCCGTGACCCGCTGTTGTTCCAAAGGGCCGTGGATGTGGCGCTGCAATCGCGCTCGGGGGATGCCGCCCTGCAGGCAGCCCAGGCCTGGAAAAAAGCCATCCCCGACTCCACCGAAGCCAACCGCTACATTTTGCAAATCCTGCTGGCGCTCAACCGGCTTGACGAAGCCGGACAAGCCTTGACGGTGTCGATCCGGGATTTGCCCCCGGACGAACAAAACGCCGCCATCGCCTCGATCCCACGGGTTTTTTCCCGCGTCCAGGACAAAAAGCTGGCCGCAGACACGGTGGCCAAGGCCCTGCAGCCCGCCTTGCGGCAAAACCAAACCGCGGGCACAGCTTGGACCACGGTGGGCCGCTTGCGCCGCGATGCCGGTGAACTGGCCCTGGCCGTCGAGGCCGCACGCCAGGCGCTGTTGGCCGATCCGGGCGCCTCGGGCCCGCTGATTTTGGCCTTGAGCCTGGCCAATGCCGCACCGAATGAACTGGCCCCTCTGCTCAGAACCGCCATGCAAGGCCCCGTCCCGCCCGAACTGCGCCTGGGCTACGCGCGCTTGCTCATCGGTCAGCCCGCCTACCCCGACGCCCTGACCCAGCTGCAAAGGCTCAATGCAGAGCACCCCGCTTTTGCCGAGGGGTGGCTGGTGCACGGCCTGCTCTTGCTCGAAACCGGCCAACAGGACCAGGCCGAAAAAAAACTGCTGACGCACATCGGTCTGGTCGAATCGGCCACCGACAAGGCACCGGCTGCGGGCCATGCCGAATCCTTGATGGCTTTGGCGCAAATTGCGCAACGCAAGGGGCAGTTGGCCCAGGCGCAAAAATGGCTGTCGCAGGTGCCCGCCGATGCCGACCCGATCAAGCTGGCCAGCCGACAAGCCCAGCTGCTGACGCAACAGGGCCGCCGGGATGAAGCGCGTGCAACGCTGGACCGGATCCGAACCAACACCCCCGAGCAGGCCATCCGCAAAGCCCTGGTGCAATCGCAGTGGCTGCGCGACAACAAACAAGCCGCCAGCGCCTACACCCTGGTCCAGCAAGCCCTGGCGCAGCACCCCCAAAACACCGAGCTGATGACCGAGCTGGCCATGGTCTGTGAAAAGCTCAAACGTTTTGAGGAAATGGAAAGCCTGTTGCGGGACCTCATGAAGCGCAAACCCGAAGACCCGCATGCCTTCAACGCGCTGGGTTACTCGCTCGCCGATCGCAACGTCCGCCTGCCCGAAGCCCGCGCGCTGATCGAGCAGGCCCTGCGCCTGGCACCTCAGGACGCCTACATCCAGGACAGCCTGGGCTGGGTGGCCTACAGACAAGGCCAGTGGGCCGAAGCCCTGAAGATTTTGCAGACGGCCTACAAAGCCAAGCCGGATGCAGAAATCGCCGCGCATTTGGGCGAGGTGCTCTGGGTCATGGGGCAACGCGAGGCGGCCGCCGTCATCTGGCGTGAAGGCCTGCTGCTCGGTGCCGACAACGACACCCTGACCGAAACCCTCCAGCGCTTCCAGTTCAAACCATGACCGTGTCCTTTCAGCCCCTGGACCGCCAGGCCAGCGCAGCATGACTGGGCTCAGGTGGGTGCGTTGCAGCCTGTGTGTGGCCCTGCTGCTCCTGGGCGCTTGCGCCTCCCCCCCCATGTCGGCCCCCAGCGCCGACTGGTCGGGGCGACTGGCCGTGCAAGTGCTCAAAGACCCGCCCGAATCGCTCAGCGCCAGCTTCGAATTGCGGGGCTCCGCCCAGGCTGGGGAGATGGTCCTGCTCAGCCCGATCGGCACCAGCTTGGCCACCTTGCAGTGGCAACCCAACTTTGCGCGGCTGGAACAAGGCCAGCAAGGCATCGACAGCAAAAGCCTGCAAAACCTGGCCACACGCCTGACAGGGACCGAGCTGCCCATCACCGCCTTGTTCGAATGGTTGGCGGGCCGCCCCGCACAGGCCGAGGGCTGGCAGGTGGACCTGTCGTCCCATGCACAAGGCCGCATCAGCGCCGAGCGCCGCTGGCCTGCCCCGGCAACGGTCTTGCGCATCGTGTTGGACCGCTGACGCACCCCATACCTGCGGACGATAATCTGGCCCATGAAAACGCTGCACGATGTGCCCGCTCCGGCCAAACTCAATCTGTTCCTGCACATCACCGGGCGCCGGCCTGACGGCTACCACCTGCTGCAATCGGTCTTCATGCTGCTGGACTGGTGCGACACCTTGCATTTCGAGAAGCGGCCCGGGGGCGCCATCAGCCGCGAAGACCTGACCGTCGCATTGCCGGCGCAGGACCTGATCACGCGTGCCGCCCACTTGCTGCAGCAACACACCGGCTGCACCGACGGCGTGCACATCGCCGTGGACAAACAAATTCCGGCCCAGGCGGGCATGGGCGGCGGCTCGTCCGATGCGGCCACCTGCCTGCTGGCCCTCAACCGTTTGTGGGGACTGAACCTGAACCTGGCCAGCCTGGAACAACTGGGTCTGCAGCTGGGCGCCGATGTGCCCTTTTTTCTGCGTGGGCGCAACGCCTGGGTCGAAGGTGTGGGTGAAAAAATCACCCCCATCGACCTGCCGGCCGCCAATTTCTGGGTGATCAAGCCGCCGCAGGGGCTCGAAACTTCTCAAATTTTTGCGCACCCAGATCTCCAACGCGACACAAACACTGCTACAATGTCGGTCTTTGCTGCAAAGCCATACGACTTCGGTCGCAATGATTTGCAGCCCGTTGCACAGGCACTTTGCGCCGGCGTCACCCAGGCACTTGAGTTGCTGAACAACGCTGGCTTGGTGGCCCGAATGACGGGCTCAGGCAGTGCAGTGTTTGCCCCATGCGTCGCAAACACCCCTGAAATCGCGGTTCCCGATGGATTTCTGGCACGCCAATGCAGCAATTTGGATTCACATCCCTTGTCGGGTTGGGCATCCAGCGATAGTTGATCGGTCGGTCGCTGTTTCAGCGGTCAACCTGTGTAGGGGAGTCGCCAAGCTGGTTAAGGCACCGGATTTTGATTCCGGCATGCAAAGGTTCGAATCCTTTCTCCCCTGCCAAATACGTTCATTCGTACAGGCCTTTTTTTCTGATCGCTGAAATGCTTATGCAGCCTGCTTCACTCCCCCCCGAATTCATGCTGTTCACCGGCAACGCCAATCCCGTGTTGGCTGCCGAAATCGCCAAGCACCTGGGCACGCAGCTCGGTGCGGTCGATGTGGGCCGTTTCTCCGACGGTGAGGTCACCGTGGAGCTCAAACAAAACGTCCGGGCCCGTGAAGTCTTTGTGGTCCAGTCCACCTGCGCACCCACCAACGAAAACCTGATGGAACTGCTGATCATGGTCGACGCGCTCAAACGCGCTTCGGCCGGCCGCATCAGCGCCGTCATCCCCTATTTCGGCTACGCCCGGCAGGACCGTCGCCCACGCTCGACCCGGGTGCCCATCTCGGCCAAGGTGGTGGCCAACATGCTGCAGGCGGTGGGCGTGGAACGCGTGCTGACCATGGACCTGCATGCCGACCAGATCCAGGGCTTTTTCGACATCCCGGTCGACAACATTTACGCCTCGCCCGTCCTGCTGGGCGATCTGCGCCAGAAGAACTACGAAGACCTGATCGTGGTCTCACCCGACGTCGGCGGCGTAGTGCGCGCACGTGCATTGGCCAAACAGCTGGGCTGCGACCTGGCCATCATCGACAAGCGCCGGCCCAAAGCCAATGTGAGCGAAGTGATGCACGTGATCGGCGAAATCGAAGGCCGCAACTGCGTGATCATGGACGACATGATCGACACCGCAGGCACCCTGGTCAAAGCCGCCGAAGTGCTCAAGGAGCGCGGCGCCAAAAAGGTCTACGCCTACTGCACCCACCCGATTTTCTCGGGCCCTGCCATCGACCGCATCGGTCAAGGCGAAGCCCTGGACGAAGTCGTGGTCACCAACACCATCCCGCTGACGGCCCAGGCCGCAGCGTGTTCCAAGATTCGCCAACTCTCTGTGGCACCGCTGATCGCCGAAACGATCAACCGGATTGCGCACGGTGAGTCGGTGATGAGCCTGTTCTCCGATCAATCCTGATCGAGACAGGCCAACAGCGGCCAGTCGCCCCCTGGGGTTTGACTGGCTTTTTTGAGTCAGGGTCACACTGGTCGCGGTGGACCCCAGAAGGAGCAATCTATGAAATTCGTCGCTTTTGAGCGCGCCA
Source organism: Comamonadaceae bacterium (assembly GCA_027490555.1). Classification (GTDB taxonomy): domain Bacteria; phylum Pseudomonadota; class Gammaproteobacteria; order Burkholderiales; family Burkholderiaceae_C; genus Limnohabitans_A. The sequence goes on from JAIXXW010000139.1 coordinate 9,558, forward strand.
AGCAGGGCACGGGTGCGAGCCGCCGTCTCCGCAATTCCGGTCGCACACCGGGCATCGTTTACGGTTCCACCTCGGCGCCCCAGCTGATCGAGCTGGACCACAACGCCCTGTGGCATGCCCTGAAAAAAGAAGCCTTCCACGCGTCCATCCTGGACATGGAACTCAACGGTCAAACCAGCAAAGTCTTGCTGCGTGACTACCAGATGCACCCCTACAAGCAACTGGTGCAACACATCGACTTCCAGCGCGTGGATGCCAACACCACCTTGCACATGAAGGTGCCATTGCACTTCAGCGGCGAGGAAGAGTCCGAAGCCGTCAAGACCGACAAGTGCTTGGTCAACCACGTCGTCAACGAAATCGAAGTGGCTTGCTTGCCTGCCAACCTGCCCGAATTCATCGCCGTGGACCTCAAAGGCCTGACCAAAGGCGTGTCGCTGCACCTGAACGACATCACCTTGCCCGCTGGCTGCAAGGCCGTGACCCATGGCAAGAAAAACCCGGTCCTGGTCTCCGTGGTCGCGCCCGTGGAAGAAGTGGTGGCAGCCCCTGTGGCCGCTGCACCGGCAGACGCCAAAAAGGGCAAAGGCAAGAAGTGATTCTCTGCCCAAGGGGCCTGTCCAAGGCCCCCCCCTGAAGGCCCGCGCAAGCGGGCCTTTTGCTTGGGTGGGCCCATGCCGGCTCAGCCGCTGGCCAGCGCCCCGCGCCAAGGATAATCACGCACCATGATCAAACTCTTAGTCGGCCTGGGTAACCCGGGCAGCGAATACGAAGACACCCGCCACAACGCCGGGTTCTGGTGGCTCGAGGCCGTGGCCCGCGAGCTCAAGGTGTCACTGCTGCCCGAGCGCAGCTACCACGGCCTGGTGGCCCGCACCACCGTGAAAGGCCAGACACTCTGGCTGCTCGAGCCCCAGACCTACATGAACCTGTCGGGCAAATCGGTCAGCGCACTGGCCCGCTTTTTCAAGATCCAGCCGCACGAGATTTTGGTGGCGCACGACGAACTCGACATCGCGCCGGGCGAAGCCAAACTCAAGCGGGGCGGCAGCCATGCCGGGCACAACGGCCTGCGCGACATCCACGCCCAGCTCGGGACCGCCGACTACTGGCGCCTGCGCATCGGCGTGGGCCACCCGGGCGACAAGGCCGAAGTCGTCAGCTGGGTGTTGAAAAAACCGATGTCAGAGCACCGCAAGGCCATCGACGACAGCATCGACCGCGCGGTCAAGGCCTTGCCCCTGTTGCTCGTAGGCGAGATGGACAAGGCCATGGCCCTGATCCACACCAGCAAGCCCCCCCGGCCCAAGCCGCCCCGGCCGGTCAAAGCGCCTGCGGCCGAGGACGGCACGCCCGGCTGATCCGGGCCTGGCCGCTCAGCGGCCCTGCAAGCGCCGGTACTTGGCCCACAGCGACTCCTGGCTCTCCACATGCTGGGGGTTCACGGGAATGCAGGCCACCGGGCAGACCTGCACGCACTGCGGCTCGTCAAAATGGCCGACGCACTCGGTGCACATGGACGGGTCGATTTCATAAATCTCCTCGCCCAGGTAGATTGCCTGGTTCGGGCACTCGGGCTCGCACACATCGCAGTTGATGCATTCGTCGGTGATCATCAGTGCCATGCTGCAAGCCCCACACAGGTCGGTGTCAGATACATGGGACCGATTATCGGCCAGCCGCAACACCCGGAAAACCCGAAGGGCTGTTCAGGCCCATGGGGCTTTGCGCTGGCCCGGCTGCAGACCTGCCCCAAAGGCCTAGAATGGGGCCGTGGAATCCATCATGAACGCCGACCTGCACTGCCATTCCGTCATCTCCGACGGCACCCTCACCCCGGAAGCCCTGGCCGAGCGCGCCAAAGCCAACGGTGTCGAGCTCTGGGCCCTGACCGACCACGACGAAGTGGGCGGCCAAGACCGCGCCCTGGCCGCCGCACGTGCCCAAGGCCTGCCCTACCTCACGGGCACAGAAATTTCGGTCACCTTTGCCCACCAAACGGTGCACATCGTGGGCTTGGGCTTTGATGCCCACAACACGGCACTGGTGCAAGGCTTGCGCCGCACCCGGGGCGGACGCAGTGAACGCGCCCAGGAAATGTCCGACGGCCTGGCCAAGGTCGGCATCCTCAATGCCTACGAAGGCGCGCTCCAATACGTGGGCAACCCCGAGCTGATTTCGCGTACCCACTTTGCCCGCCACCTGGTCGACACCGGCGTGTGCCAAGACACCTCCGAGGTGTTCCGCAAATACCTGACCGAAGGCAAACCCGGCTACGTGCCGCACCGCTGGGCACGGCTGCAAGAGGCGGTGCAGTGGATCACCGACGCGGGTGGCATCGCCGTGATCGCCCACCCCGCGCGCTACGGCTTCACGCCCAACGAAGAGTACGCCCTGTTCAGCGAATTCAAGGCCCATGGCGGGCGCGGCGTCGAAGTCATCACCGGCAGCCACTCTTCGCAAGAAGCGGTGCGCTACGCCGAAACCGCCCTCGAATTTGACCTGGTGGCCTCGCGCGGCAGCGACTTTCACAGCCCCGACGAAAGCCGCATCGACCTGGGCTCACTGCCCTGGCTGCCGGGCCAGCTCAAGCCCGTCTGGGAATTGCTCAGCGATCGGATTCAGTGAGTCCCTGACACTGCGGCGCGGCAAGTCCGCGCCGTGTGTCCCGCCTCAGCCGCAGCCATGGCCCAGTTTTTCAGCGTCCACCCCGACAACCCGCAAGCCCGACTGCTCAAGCAAGCGGTGCAGTTGCTCAACCAGGGCAGCGTGCTGGCCGTACCCACCGATTCCAGCTATGCCTTGGTCTGCCATCTGGATGACAAGAACGCCGCCGACCAGCTGCGCCGCATCCGGGGCGTGGACGACAAGCACCACCTGACGCTGCTGTGCCGCGACCTGAGTGAGCTGGCCAGCTATGCCCGGGTCGACAACCGGCAGTTCCGCGCCATCAAGCAAGCCACGCCCGGGCCTTTCACCTTCATCCTGGAAGCCACCAAGGAAGTGCCTCGGCGCGTGAGCCACCCCCAGCGCAAGACCATCGGCCTGCGCGTGCCCGAGCACCGGGTGCTGCAGGAACTGCTGGCCTTGCACGGTGCGCCGCTGCTGGCGTCCACACTCATCCTGCCGGGTGAAGATGGGCCGATGAACGAACCCGAAGCCATCCGCGAGCGGCTGGAACACCAGGTGGGGGCCGTCATCGACGCGGGGGCCTGCTCACTGCAGCCCACCACCGTCATCGACATAAGCGGCAGCGAAGCCCTGGTGTTGCGCCAAGGCCAAGGCGACCCGGCGCTGCTGGGCGTGTAGTCAAACCCTGAGGTTTACTTCAAATCGCCCGCCAGGCTGGCCAGCGTGTCTGGGGCGATGTCCAGGTGCGAGGGGTAATGCGTGTGGTCGCAACCGAGCTTGACGCCCGCGCCCGCTTTCACGGCCGCGCGCATGACCGGGGTCAACTCAAACCGCAAAAAATGCACGGCCGAGGTTTTCTCATCGGTTTCCCGGTCCAGGTCTTCGTCGGCGATCGCGTACACCCGGCCATGGCCTTCGACCTCGACAAACATGCGGTCTTCCACGCCGATCAGCTTGGCCAACTCGCGCTTGCGCTCGTTGATGTCGGTGTACTCGATCAGCATGGTGGCCTTCCAGTTGCTGCCGTCCGGCACCAGCGGGGCATAGGCCTCGATCTCTTGCAAGATGCCCTCTTCCTCGAAGACTTTTTCGATGCGCAGCATCTCCTGGATCTGGTAGCGGATGGTGGTCTCGCTTTCGAACTGCACATTGATGTGCTCGCCCAGTTGGACGCTGCGCAGCTTGCGGTGGGCGATCACTTCAGGCTTGTGGACCTTGCGCCACTTGGTGTAGGCCTCCAAGGACATGAGGTTGTCGGCGGTGATTTTTCCAGTCAGTTGCATGGCGGTTCTCCTTATTTGAGGCCGTAGGCCTTGCGCACCAGGGTCAAGGGGTGGTTGAGTTCGGGGGCGCCCAGGCCATTGACCTCAAAGCCCTGGGCGATGTGGTGACCGCCCAGCGGGCAGTCCGAACTGATGAAGTCGGGTTTGGAGCCATCTTTCATGGTGGCCATGGCCTTGAACACCGGCTTGCCGATTTTCATCGCCATCTCGTGCGAGCCCTTTTTCACGCCGTAGGTGCCGGCATGGCCCGAGCAACGCTCGATGGTATTGATCTCGGTGTCCGGGATCATCTTGAGCATTTCCTCGGTCTTGCGGCCAATGTTCTGCACCCGGCCGTGGCATGGAATCTGGTAGCTCACATTGCCCAGCTTTTGCGGGAACTCGGTCTTGAGCAAACCGTCGCGCTTGCGCGCCATGAAGTACTCGAACGGGTCCCACATGGCTTCCTTGACCAACTGGGTGTCGGCGCAATCGGGGAACATCAGCGGGATCTCCTGCTTGAACATCAGCGCGCAACTGGGCACGGCCGCCATGAGGGCGTAACCATCCTTAGCGTAACGCGCCAGCACCGGGATGTTGGCCTCCTTGGAGGCTTTGACCGAGTCCAGATCGCCCAGCTCCAGCTTGGGCATGCCGCAGCACTTTTCTTTCTCGACCAGCACATACGGGATCTCGTTGTGGTCCAGGATTTTGAGCAAGTCGTGGCCGATGCCAGGCTCGTTGTAGTTGATGTAGCAGGTCGAGTAGATCGCCACCTTGCCAGGCGTTTTCTCGCCATCCACCACCTTGACCGACTGCGCCTCGGTGGCGCTGGAGCGGAATTTTTGGGTGGCCAACGAGGGCAACCAGGCATGCTGGTCCACGCCCGCCACGCTTTCCATGATGCTGCGGGCGGCTTGGGTTTTGTTGATGGCGTTCACCGCCTGCACCACGATCGGAATGCCGGCCAAAGAACCGTGCTTGTCGGTCGAGGCCAGGAACTGCTCGGCCGCGCCCACTTCGCCCTTTTTGAACTTGATGGCCTTGGCCCGCAGCATGGTGTGCGGGAAGTCCAGGTTCCACTCGTGCGGCGGGGTGTAGGGGCACTTGGTCATGTAGCACAGGTCGCACATGAAGCACTGGTCCACCACTTTCCAGTAGTCCTTCTTGTCCACACCATCGACTTCCATGGTGCTGCTTTCGTCCACCAGGTCGAACAAGGTGGGGAAGGAATTGCACAGGCTCACGCAGCGGCGGCAGCCGTGGCAGATGTCAAAAATGCGCTCGAGTTCGTCGAAGCATTTTTCTTCGTTGTAGAAGTCGGGGTTTTCCCAATCCAGGGCGTGTCGCGTGGGGGCTTCGAGGTTACCTTCTTTGGCCATGATGTCCTCCTTGGGTTGTTGTTGTAGGGGCTTTTCGCAGGGCTCGGTGCGTCAAAACCTGAGAAAAACCCGCTGCACCTTGCGATGCAGCGGGACCGACGGACCGGGGGAGATCAATCCACCAATTCGTTCAAGGCTTTCTGGTAACGGTTGGCGTGTGAACGCTCGGCCTTGGCCAGGGTCTCGAACCAGTCGGCGATTTCGTCAAAACCCTCTTCACGAGCGGTCTTGGCCATGCCGGGGTACATGTCGGTGTACTCGTGGGTCTCACCGGCCACAGCCGATGCCAGGTTCTGGCGTGTGGTGCCGATGGGCAAACCGGTTGCGGGGTCACCAGATTGCTCCAGAAACTCCAGGTGGCCGTGGGCGTGACCTGTTTCACCTTCGGCGGTGGAACGGAACAGGGCTGCCACATCGTTCTGACCTTCAACGTCAGCTTTGTTCGCGAAGTACAAATAGCGACGGTTGGCCTGGGATTCGCCAGCGAAGGCGTCTTTCAGGCATTGTTCCGTGCGCGAGCCTTTGAGTGCTGCCATGGATATCTCCTAGTGGGTTGGAAGCGATTTGCCCTGGCAGGATCGCCAGAGAACCATCAGATTAATCCCAAACCGCCAAGTGGCCCAATAAATTGATGCAATGAAACGGATTAGCCAAGGCTATTGAAGCGCCTCCCTGATCCACATCAAAGCCGGCTGACCCCTGGGTGGGCTGGGTAAAATCGCTGTTTTGGACGCCCGGCGTCCCGCACGGCCTCTGCGAAGCCGCCGTTCCTTGATAGAAAAGACCCCCGCCATGAGCAACGCCCCTGCCGCACCGGCCCATCAGCCTGGCCTGGAAAGCCTGTCCAAATCGTTTGAACCCGCTGCCCTGGAAGCCTATTGGGGCCCCGAATGGGAAAAACGCGGCTACGGCGTGGCCGGCTTCCGTGGCACCGGTGCGCCCTCGGCCGATGCACCCGCGTTTTCGATCCAGCTGCCCCCGCCCAATGTGACCGGCACGCTGCACATGGGCCACGCCTTCAACCAGACCATCATGGACTCGCTCACGCGCTACCACCGCATGCGGGGCCACAACACCGCCTGGATACCCGGCACCGACCACGCGGGCATCGCCACCCAGATCGTGGTGGAGCGCCAGCTGCAGGCCCAAGGCATCAGCCGCCACGACATGGGCCCCACCCCTGCCCAAGCGCGCAAGAACTTCGTGAGCAAGGTCTGGGAATGGAAAGAGGAATCGGGCAGCACCATCACCCGCCAGATGCGCCGCATGGGCGACAGCGTGGACTGGAGCCGCGAATACTTCACGATGGACGAGAAACTGTCCCAAACCGTGACCGA
>JAIXXW010000180.1 GCA_027490555.1 Comamonadaceae bacterium
ACCACCACCAGATCGCAGTTCAGGCCGTTGGAGATGAAGGTCTTGGCGCCCTGGATGACGTACTCGTCGCCCTCGCGCCGCGCGGTGGTGCGGATGGCTTTGAGGTCGCTGCCCGCGCCAGGCTCGCTCATGGCAATCGCCAAAATGACCTCCCCAGTGGCGCAGCGCGGCAGCCATTGCCGCTTTTGCGCCTCGGTGCCCAGGCGCTCGATGTAGGGCGCCACCACATCCGAGTGCAGGCCAAAGCCCAAGCCCCCCACACCGGAGCGGCCGATCTCTTCGACGATGACGGCCGCGTGCCCAAAGTCGCCGCCGCCACCGCCCCACTGCGGGTCCATGGTGGCGCACAACAGGCCTTCGCGCCCGGCCTTGAGCCAGGTTTCGCGGTCGACCCGGCCGTCCTTGTCCCACTGGGCCTGGCGGGGTTTGCATTCGCGCTCCAGAAAGCGGCGCACGGTGGTGCGCAGCATCTCGTGGTCCTCGCGGAACACGCTGCGGGGGAAGGTGAGGATGCTGTCCATGGATTAGGCCTCCTGCCGAGCCGCCTCAAAGGAGGCCACGCCCCCTTGGGGGGCAGCGATGACACAAAGTGCAGAGCGTGGGGGCATCATGCTGAAGCCTCCTGCCGAGCCGCCTCAAAGGAGGCCGCGCCCCCTTGGGGGGCAGCGATGACACAAAGTGCAGAGCGTGGGGGCATGAAACACCTCAAGGCCGGCCGCCACCGCACACCAGCACCTGGCCGCTGACGTAGTTGGATTCGGGGATGCAGAACATGTAGACCGCGCCCGCCGCCTCTTCCGGCGTGCCGCCCCGACCCAGCGGGATGGTCGCTTCTGCGGCCTTCAGGCGATCGGGCTGCACGCCCACCGCGATGGTGCGGCCCTGAATATCCACACTGGCGTCGCCCGAGGTCAGGGGCTGTGTCAGGCGCGTCATGATCAGGCCAAAGGCCACGCTGTTGACGTTGACCTTGTAGCGGCCCCACTCCTTGGCCATGGCGCGGGTCAGGCCGTTGATGCCGGCCTTGGCCGCCGCGTAGTTGGCCTGGCCGGCGTTGCCGTACACGCCCGAGGTGGACGAGATGTTGACCACCTTGCGGTGCTTGGGGGTGCCCGCCTCGGCCTCTTTCTTGGCCGCATCGCGTATGAAGTGGGAGGCCGCGCGCAAGATGCGAAACGGCGCCGTCAGGTGCACGGCCAGCATGGCCTCCCACTGCTCGTCGCTCATCTTTTGCAGGACGTTGTCCCAGGTGTAACCGGCGTTGTTGACGATGATGTCGATGCCGCCATAAGCGTCGAGCGCCGTCTTGACGAAACGCTCGGCAAATTCGGTATCGGTCACGCTGCCGATGCAGGCCACGGCATGACCGCCCCGGGCGATGATGTCGTCCACCGTGCTTTGGGCTGGCACGCTGTCCAAATCGTTGATCACCACGCGTGCGCCTTCGCTGGCGAGCTTGAGCGCGATTTCACGGCCGATGCCACGGCCAGAGCCGGACACCAGGGCCACCTGGCCTTCGAGTTTGCGGGTCATGTGCAATTCCTTTTTTTGGGGGGGTCTGTTCAGGCCAGGGCAATCACCGCGTCGCCGACCAGCTTGACCTGGCCCTCGGCGTTGACGGTGGTGAGCGACAGGCGCACGCGGCGTTCGCCGTCCACTTCAAACTTCTCGCTCACCTGGCCAGTGCAGGTGATCTTTTCGTGCACCTGGGTCATGGCGGCAAAGCGCACGCTGTAGTCGCGAATCGCCGTTTGCGGCACCCAGTTGGTGAGCAAACGGGCCAGCCAGCCCATCGACAACATGCCGTGTGCGATCACGTCGGGCAGGCCCGCGCTGTGGGCGAAGTCGGTGTCAACATGGATCGGGTTGTGGTCGCCCGAGGCGCCGCAGTACAACGCCAATGTCAGGCGCGAGACGGGCGGCAGCTCCAGCGGGGGAATGGCATCGCCCACGTGCAGGGCGTCGAAGGAAGGGAGGGTCATCTGGGTTTCCTCAGCCATGGCGCAAGACGGTCACGGCGCGCAGGTCGGCCACGTGCTCGCCACGCTGGTTGGTGACACGGGTTTTGCGCAGCACAAACTCCAGTGCACCGCCTTTTTTGTCGTAAATGTCTTCGATGCGCTGCTCAAAGCGCAGCACATCGCCCGCATAGGCCATGCGGTGGAAAGCAAAGCCCTGCTCGCCGTGCAGCAGCTTGCGGTAATCCATGCCCAGCAGCTTGCGGATCGCGGCGGGGTCGGGCGACTCCATCTCGAGGCAAAACAAGAAGGTGGGCGGCACGGGCAGGGCCGGGTGCCCGGCAGCGCGCGCAGCGGCCTCGTCGGTGTAGATGGGGTCGGTCTGGCCCGTGGCCTTGGCGAAAAATTTCAGGCGGCCTTTTTCCACCAGCACCTCGAAGGCGGGCATCTCATGCCCAATGAATTGTCGGTCGATCATGGTCAAACCTTCTGATAAAGCGTGACCACACACGCGCCGCCCAGGCCCAGGTTGTGCTGCAGTGCCAGGCGCGCGCCCTCGACCTGGCGCTGCTCGGCCCGGCCGCGCAGCTGCGACACCAGCTCGTAGCACTGCGCCAGCCCCGTGGCCCCCAGCGGATGCCCCTTGGACAGCAAACCGCCCGAGGGGTTGGTGACGATGCGCCCGCCGTAGGTGTTGTCGCCGTCGACGATGAACTTTTCGGCCGTGCCTTCGGGCGTGAGGCCCAGGCCTTCGTAGGTGATGAGCTCGTTGGCCGTGAAGCAGTCGTGCAGCTCCACCACATCAAGGTCTTCGGGGCCGATGCCGGCGGCCTCGTACACCTGGCGGGCGGCGTTGGCCGTCATGTCGTAGCCGACCACGCGGCGCATGTCGTCGCTGTCAAAGGTGCTGGGCGTGTCGGTGGTCATGGCCTGTGCGGCGATCACCACGCTGGCGTCCAGCTTGTGCTTTTTGGCAAACTCGGCCGAGCAGACGATGGCGGCGGCCGCGCCGCAGGTGGGAGGGCAGCACTGGTAGCGGGTGAGCGGGCCAAACACCGTGGGCGAGGCCATCACCTCTTCGAGCGTGAGGGTCTGGCGGAACACGGCCAGCGGGTTGCGGGCGGCGTGTTGGCGCGCCTTGACCGAGATGCGGCCAAAGGTGTCGGCGCGGATGCCGTATTGCTTCATGTAGTCCATGCCGGCACCGCCAAAAAACTGGGCTGCGCGGGGCGCGGCCGCATCAAAACCCTGGTGCGCGGTCATGGCCTCGGCAAAGCGGGTCATGGGCGAAGGCCGGTCGTCGTAAGCGCCCTTGAGCGCGCCGGGCACCATCTGCTCGAAGCCCAGGGCGATGGCGCATTCGACCATGCCGCTCTCCACCGCCTGGCGCGCCAGGTACAGGGCGCTCGA
>JAIXXW010000083.1 GCA_027490555.1 Comamonadaceae bacterium
ATCTGACTTTTTGACTGAATACGGAGAAATCAAATGGCTGCAATTACCGCAAGCATGGTCGCAGAACTGCGTGCAAAAACCGACGCCCCGATGATGGAGTGCAAAAAAGCCCTGACCGAGGCCGAAGGCGACATGGCCAAGGCCGAAGAGCTGTTGCGCGTCAAACTGGGCACCAAGGCGGGCAAGGCCGCATCGCGCGTGACCGCCGAAGGTGTGGTGACCAGTTTCGTGAGCGGCACCACCGGTGCCATGATCGAAGTCAACTGCGAAACCGACTTTGTGACCAAAAACGACAGCTTTCTGGCCTTGGCCAATGCGGCCGCCAAACTGGTGGCCGAGCACAACCCGGCAGACATCGCTGCTTTGGGCGCTTTGCCCTACAGCCAAGACGGTTTCGGTCCTACGCTCGAAGAAGTGCGCAAAGGCCTGATCGGCAAGATCGGTGAAAACATGAGCTTCCGCCGTTTCAAGCGCGCAGCGGGTGCTGCGAAGATTGCCACCTATTTGCATGGCACGCGCATTGGCGTGCTGGTCGAGTACGAAGGTGACGAGGTGGCGGCCAAAGACGTGGCCATGCACGTGGCCGCCATGAAGCCTGTCTCCTTGACCAGCGCCGAAGTGCCTGCCGAGTTGATCGAAAAGGAGCGCTCGGTCGCTGCAGCCAAGGCTGCCGAATCCGGCAAGCCTGCTGACATCGCCACCAAGATGGTCGAAGGCTCGGTGCAGAAGTACCTCAAGGAAGTCTCCTTGTTCAACCAGTCCTTCGTCAAGAACGACAAGCAGACCGTCGAGCAAATGCTCAAGGCCGCTGGCACCACCGTCAAGGCGTTCACCCTGTATGTGGTGGGCGAGGGCATTGAGAAGAAGGTCGATGACTTTGCCGCCGAAGTGGCGGCCCAGGTGGCCGCTGCTCAGGGCGCAGCCTGAGCCTTTAGCGCTGTACAGTCACCACACCCACACCGTCCCCTAACCGCAAAGGAGCTCGTCATGTCTTCAGCCCAGCCAGCCTACAAGCGCATTTTGCTCAAGCTGTCCGGTGAAGCCCTGATGGGGGACGATGCTTTTGGCATCAACCGCGCCACCATCGTGCGCATGGCCGAAGAAATTGCCGAAGTCACCCGCCTGGGTGTGCAGGTGGCCGTGGTCATTGGTGGCGGTAACATTTTCAGGGGGGTGGCGGGTGGTGCGGTGGGCATGGACCGCGCCACCGCCGACTACATGGGCATGCTGGCCACTGTGATGAACTCTCTGGCTTTGGCCGACGCCATGGACAAGGCGGGTTTGACGGCCCGCGTCATGTCGGCCATTGGTATCGACCAGGTGGTGGAGCCGTATGTGCGGCCCAAGGCCTTGCAGTACCTCGAGGAGGGCAAGGTGGTGGTGTTCGCGGCGGGCACCGGCAACCCCTTTTTCACGACCGACACCGCAGCGGCTTTGCGCGGTGCCGAAATCGGTGCCGAGATGGTGCTCAAGGCCACCAAAGTGGACGGTGTCTACACGGCCGATCCGCACAAGGACCCCTCGGCCACCCGGTACAGTGAAATCAGCTTTGATGAGGCCATCTCTCGCAACCTGGGCATCATGGATGCCACGGCTTTTGCCTTGTGCCGCGACCAGAAGTTGCCGATCAAGGTGTTCTCGATCATCAAGAACGGCGCCTTGCGGCGCGTGGTGCTGGGTGAAGACGAAGGCACCCTGGTTTATGCTTGAGCCTGTGCTGACGAGGAGAACCCCATGACCATTGCAGACATCAAAAAAACGACCGAAACCAAGATGGAGCAGTCCATTGCGGCCTTCAAAAACAACCTGACCAAAATTCGCACCGGCCGTGCCAACCCGGCTTTGCTCGACACCATCCACGTCGACTACTACGGATCGATGGTGCCTTTGTCCCAGGTGGCCAATGTGTCGCTGATGGATGCGCGCACCATCAGCGTCCAGCCCTGGGAAAAAGGCATGGGTGCCAAGATCGAAAAGGCCATCCGCGAGAGCGAGTTGGGTCTCAACCCCGCCTCGATGGGCGACCTGATCCGTGTGCCGATGCCGCCCATGAGCGAAGAGCGCCGCAAGGAAATGACCAAACTGGCCCGCACCGAAGGTGAAAACGGCAAGATCGCGATCCGCAACCTGCGCCGCGATGCCAACGAAGCGGTGAAAAAACTGGTCAAGGACAAAGAGGCCTCCGAGGACGAGCAAAAGCGCGCCGAAGCCGATATTCAAAAATTGACGGACAAGCGCATGACCGAAATCGACCAGTTGGTGGCCGCCAAAGAACAAGAGATCATGGCGGTTTGAGTTGGCTTTCCGCGCCGTGGCTTTGCACGGCCTGACGGGCCGCCCCTCGGCGGCCTTTTTTCTGGAGAATCCGTGCTCAAACAACGCATCATCACCGCCTTGGTCCTTCTGGCTTTGTTGTTGCCCGCCTTGTTTGCGGCCCATCCCTGGCCCTTCATGGCATTGACGGTGGTGATGATTGCGGCAGCCGCCTGGGAGTGGGGCCGCTTGAATGGCATGTCTGCGGTCGCGGCCTGGTCGGGTGCTGGGCTGTGTTTCTTGGCCTGTGTCCTGGTGCAGCAGATGGGTGGGGTGGAACGCACACCGCCGATGGTCTGGCTGTTCACCGGTGCCATGTGGGTGTTGCTGGGCAGTTGGATGATCCGGCGTGGCGTGGCCGCTTGGGCGCTTTGGCCGCGCACCCTGCGCTGGTGGGGGGGGCTGCTGTTGCTCAGCCTGGCCTGGCTGGCCATGGCGCAGGCCCATCAAAGAGGCGTCAATTTCCTGTTGTCTGTGTTGGTGCTGGTGTGGGCTGCCGATGTTTTTGCGTATTTTTTTGGCAAGGCACTGGGCGGTCGTTTCGTCAAGACCAAACTGGCCGCCAGCATCAGCCCTGGCAAGAGTTGGGAGGGGGTCATGGGGGGCATGTTCGGTGTCGTGTGTGTGGCCCTCGTCTGGAGGGCCGTGGATCGCCACTGGACTGTCTCTGATTTGAGTTTCTACTCCCTGTTGTTTGCCAAGGGTTGGTGGGTCGCTTTGCCTGCTTTGCTGTTCATGTCAGCGATGAGTGTGGTGGGCGATTTGGTGGAGTCCTTGGTCAAGCGCAGCGCTGGCATGAAGGACAGCTCGGGCCTGTTGCCGGGTCATGGGGGGGTGCTCGACCGGGTGGATGCCCTCTTGCCAACCTTGCCCTTGGCCATGATGCTGGTGGTCTGGCTTTGATTTGGAGATGATCGGCATGGTGAAACAACAGTGCATCACGATTTTGGGCTCGACCGGCTCCATTGGAACTTCCACCCTCGATGTCCTGGCGCGTCACCCTGATCGGTACCGCATACACGCCTTGACAGCCAACAGCCAGGTGGATGTGATCTTGGCCCAATGTGCCCGTTTTTTGCCCGAAGTGGCGGTGATGGCGAACGAAGCAGCAGGCCGCTTGCTGGCCGAGCGTGTGAGCGCCGAGGGTTTACCGGTTCAGGTCTGTTGGGGCGCCGATGCCTTGGACGAGGTCGCGTCCGCACCGCAGGTCGATGCCGTGATGGCGGCCATTGTGGGCGCAGCGGGCTTGTCTTCTTGCATGGCAGCAGCCCGTGCGGGCAAGCGCTTGTTGCTGGCCAACAAGGAGGCGCTGGTGGTCGGCGGCGATGTTTTCATGCACGCTGTGCAGCAAGGCGGTGCTGTTTTGCTGCCGATTGACAGTGAGCATTCGGCCATTTTCCAGTCCTTGCCAGAGGACCCGTCAAGCTGGCACAGACGGGTCCAGAAAATCATCCTCACCGCCTCGGGTGGCCCGTTCCGAAGCCGTGATCCAGCCACTTTGAGGGATGTGACGCCGGAACAGGCCTGTGCCCATCCCAACTGGGTCATGGGACGCAAGATTTCCGTGGATTCGGCCACCATGATGAACAAGGCGCTGGAGGTGATTGAGGCGCGTTATCTGTTCGGCATGTCAGCCGACCAGTTGGAGGTGGTGATTCATCCGCAAAGCGTGATCCATTCCATGGTGCAGTACCGCGACCATTCGGTGGTGGCGCAATTGGGCACACCCGACATGCGGGTGCCCATTGCCTATGGTCTGAGCTGGCCGGAGCGCATCGAGTCGGGTGCGGCAGCGCTGGACTTCCATGCCTTGGCCGCCATGACCTTTGAGTCCATGGACGAACCTGCTCATGTGCAGCGTTTTCCGGGGCTGAGGTTGGCCTGGGAGACCTTGAAGGGCGCACCGGGCAGTTGTGCGGTGTTGAACGCTGCCAATGAAGTGGCGGTGGAGGCATTTTTGAACCGCCGCATTCGTTTTGATCAAATTCAGGATGTCAACCGCGCCACCCTGGACCGCATGGCTTTTGCTGTCCCCGCATCCCTGGATGACTTGCTGGCCTTGGATGCCAGCAGCCGTGCACAGGCCAGCAAGACCATCTCGGATTGGGATTGACCGGCCCCCTGACGCATCCTCGAAAACTGCGAAGCGACTGATGTATTATCTTTGGCGATATTGTGTATTGCTTGCACAAAAACGAAGCCTGCCGATTTGGCCAGAGTCATGGCAACGTGGTCTTGTGGCTTGTCCCTGAGTTTTGTGAATTTATTTTTCAAACTTCGGGTGTGACTTTGGTCTTAGAACGATTGCACCATGATTTTTTCTGATCCCCGCCCCCATTTTTGTTCATGGGCCTTCAAGGCCATATCATGCGCAGTGTTGAGCATGCCCGCCTTGGCGGTCGAGCCCTTCACCGTGCGAGACATCCGTGTCGAAGGTCTGCAACGGGTTGAGCCTGGCACCGTGTTCGCCTCCCTGCCTGTGCGTGTTGGGGAACGCTACACCACCGATCTGGGCGCCTCGGCCATCCGGGCCCTGTTTGCGCTGGGTCTTTTCAAGGACGTACGCCTGGAAGTGCAGGGCGATGTGTTGGTGGTGGTGGTGGAAGAGCGCCCCTCGGTCGCATCGGTCGAATTTGTCGGACTCAAGGAGTTCGACAAGGATGTCATGGTCAAAGCCTTGCGGGACATTGGTTTGTCCGAGGGCCGCCCTTACGACAAAGCTTTGGCTGACCGAGCTGAGCAGGAACTCAAGCGCCAGTACATCAACCGCAGTCTGTACGGTGCCGAGGTGGTTTCAACCACCACGCCGGTGGACCGGAACCGGGTGAACCTCACCTTCACCATCACCGAAGGGGGGCCGGCCAAGATCGGGCAGATCGAGATTGTGGGCAACCAATCCTTCAGTGATCAGGTTTTGCGCGACCAGTTCAACTTGGATACGGGTGGCTGGATGAGCTGGTACACCAAGTCGGATCGCTATTCACGTACCAAACTCAATGCCGACCTGGAGGCCTTGCGCTCGTTTTATTTGTCGCGTGGCTTTCTGGAGTTTCGCATCGATTCGACCCAGGTGGCCATGTCACCCAATAAACAAGAGATGTCGATCACCATCAACATCTCAGAAGGCCAACGTTTTGTTGTTTCGGGCGTGAGTCTGGAGGGCAATTACCTGGATCGTGACGATGAATTCAAGGCCTTGATCAAGATTGCCGTGGGACAGCCCTACAACGCCGAAACCGTTGCCGTGACCACCAAGGCGTTCACAGACTATTTTGGCAAATTTGGGTTTGCATTCGCCCGCGTCGAAGCCAAGCCTGTGATTGATCGTCAAAACAACCGTGTTCAATTTGTATTGCAGGCCGAACCGTCCCGGCGAGCCTACGTTCGGCGCATTCAAGTTGCGGGCAATGACAGGACACGGGATGAAGTCATCCGCCGTGAGTTCAGGCAACTGGAGTCGGCCTGGTACGACGGTGACAAGATTCGCCTGTCGCGTGACCGGGTGGACCGTTTGGGCTATTTCACCAGCGTGAACGTGGAAACCATGGAGGTGCCTGGTGCACCTGACCAGGTGGATCTCTTGTTTGCCGTGACCGAAAAACCGACCGGCAGCATTTCTTTGGGTGCTGGCTTCTCGTCCATCGAGAAGGTGGCTTTGAATTTTGGCATTCGACAGGACAATGCTTTTGGCTCTGGCAATTTTCTTGCCTTTGAAGTCAACACCAGCCGCTTCAATCAGAACTTGGTGATCAGCACAACCAACCCCTATTTCACACAGAACGGCATCTCAAGAACCTTTGATTTGTTCCATCGAACAACGCGCCCATTTTTTGGCAACATCAATTCCTACAGGATCATCAATACAGGTATCGGCACACGGTTTGGTTTGCCTGTGACAGAAACGGACACAGTGTTTCTGGGTATCAATGCCGAACAAACACAGGCCAAAGAAGGCGTTGGCATACAAATGCCAGAGTTGTTGCGTCCATACATTGAAAAGCAAACGGCTTTGCCCATCACGGTGGGATGGGCCAGAGATCGTCGCGACAGTGCACTGGTGCCCACGCGTGGCGTCCTTCAACGATTCAATTCCGACGTGAGTTTGGCGGGTGATGCCCATTACGTTCGTGCCAACTACCAATTTCAACAATATGTTCCTTTAACAAAAAAGTATACTTTTGCATTTAACGCTGACGTCGGAATGGGGCAAGGGTTGAATGGACAACCTTTTCCCCTGCTCAAAAACTACTATGTAGGTGGTCTGGGCAGTGTTCGAGGTTTTGAGAGGAATACCTTAGGACCTCAGCCAGATATATCAAGCAACGCAGCTACTTTCTTTCCGGGCGGCCCTAAAAAGTTGGTTTTCAATGCAGAGTTCATCACACCCTTCCCTGGAGCTGGCAATGACAAAACACTCAGGTTGTTTGGCTTTACCGATGCCGGTCGTGCTTTTGGCGCCAACGAGAACCTGTCTTTGGACAAATTGAGTGTTTCGGCAGGTATCGGTTTGAGTTGGATCTCGCCCATGGGGCCGTTGCGCTTTTCCTATGCAACGCCCATCGTCAAGCAGACTGGCGATAGAATTCAGAGATTGCAATTCCAGATCGGAACTTCTTTCTAATGAGCACGATTCATCACAAAATCGCATTGGCCTGCCTGGTCGCAGCCGCGCTGTTCTCGTTCAATGTGGGGGCCCAGGAGGTCAAGATCGGTTTTGTCAACACCGAGCGGATTTTCCGTGAGGCTGCGACGGCCAAACAAGCACAAGCCAAGCTGGAGCAGGAGTTTTCTCGTCGAGAAAAAGAGTTGGTCGACATCGGCAACAACCTCAAGCAGGCCTCTGAAAGGTTCGAACGTGAAGCGCCAACTTTGGCCGAATCTCAGCGCACAGCCCGACAAAAGCAACTGATCGACCAGGACCGCGATTTTCAGCGCAGGCGCAGAGAATTCCAGGAAGATCTGAATGCCCGCAAGAACGAAGAACAGCAAATTGTTGTTGAGCGGGCCAACCGGGCTGTGAAGCAGGTGGCTGAATCCGAAAAATACGATGTGATTTTTCAGGAAGCGGTGTACATCCACCCCAAGCATGACATCACCGACAAAGTCATCAGGGCGCTGAATGCCTCGGTGGGCAAGTAACGGCTCTTGTCGGGTTGTTGGCTGTGTCCTTGACACTTTCGGACATTGTCGATCGGCTGGGTGGACAACTGATCGGCTCTGCTGAACTGCGCATCTCCGGTTTGGCGCCCTTGCAATCGGCCGGGCCCGACCACATCAGCTTCCTCAGCCATCCCAAGTACCAGAACCAGCTGGCCGAAAGTCGTGCCGCCTGTGTCGTTGTTTCACCGGTTTTTGCGACTGCCGCCTCTGCCTCCCGTGCGGTCATTGTGACCGATGACCCATATCTGTATTTTGCCCGTTTGACCCGCCTCTGGAAGCAGACCCGATGTGCCCCCACTGGGCCTCGTGTACACCCATCTGCGGTCATTGATCCACAAGCCTGGGTGGCCGAGGATGCGGTGATTGGTCCCTTGTGTGTCATCGAACGTGGTGCCAAGGTGGGGGCGGGCTCCGTGCTCAAGTCGCGTGTCACCTTGTCCGAGGGTTGCTCCGTGGGGGCCCGCTGCATCCTGCATTCGGGTGTGGTGATCGGTGCAGACGGTTTCGGCTTTGCCTTGCACCAGGGGCAATGGGAAAAAATCGAACAACTGGGTGCGGTGCGCATCGGTGACGATGTGGAAATCGGGGCCAACACCTGCATTGATCGGGGTGCGCTCGAGGACACCGTCATCGAAAACGGCGTCAAACTCGACAATCTGATCCAGATCGGTCACAACGTGCACATCGGCGCGCACACGGCCATGGCCGGATGCGTCGGTGTGGCCGGCAGTGCGCGCATTGGTGCCCATTGCACTGTGGGTGGCGGGGCTGTGGTGCTGGGCCATCTGACGCTGGCCGACCATGTGCACATTTCGGCCGCCTCGGTGGTCACCCGGTCCATCGCTCAGCCAGGACATTACACCGGCATGTTTCCCCTGGACAGCAATGTCAACTGGGAGAAAAATGCGGCCAGCCTCAAGCAACTGTCGCGCTTGCGTGACCGCATCAAGGCGCTGGAAGCCAGCGCACAGAACAACCAGGAAACCCGAACATGATGGACATCCACAAAATCCTCAAACAGCTGCCACACCGGTACCCCATTTTGTTGGTGGACCGGGTGCTGGAGCTGGAAAAGGGGGTGCGCATCAAGGCATTGAAAAACGTGTCCATCAACGAGCCGCATTTTCTGGGCCATTTTCCGCACCGCCCTGTGATGCCAGGCGTTTTGATGCTCGAAGCGCTGGCACAGGCGGCGGCCTTGTTGGCCTTTGACACTTTGGGCGAAACACCGGACGACCAGACGGTCTACTACTTCGCGGGCATCGATGGCGCACGCTTCAAGCGCCCCGTCGAGCCAGGTGATCAGCTGATTCTGGAGGTGGAGCTGGACCGCATGAAAGCCGGTATTTTCAAATTCAAAGCCCGCGCCAAGGTGGGCGATGAGATCGCGACCGAGGCCGAGCTGATGTGCACGATGCGGAAAATTCCGCAGGCTTGAACACCATGAGCAAAATTCACCCCACGGCCATCATCAGTCCTGGCGCCGAACTGGACAGCTCGGTCAGCGTCGGCCCCTACACCCTGATCGGTCCCCACGTGCGCATCGGTGCCGGGACCACCGTGGCCAGCCACTGCGTGATCGAAGGCCACACCACGATTGGTCGCGACAACCGCATTTTCCAGTTCAACTCTTTGGGCGCGATTCCCCAGGATAAAAAATACAACAATGAGCCGTGCGAATTGGTGATCGGGGACCGCAACACGATCCGTGAATTTTGCACTTTCAACATCGGCTCGCCTGGCGATCAGGGCATCACCTCGGTGGGGCATGACAACTGGATCATGGCCTATGTGCACCTGGCGCACGATTGTCATGTGGGCAACCACACGATCTTTGCCAACAACACCCAACTGGCTGGCCATGTGGTGGTGGACGACTGGGTGATTCTGGGGGGGTTCACCGTGGTGCACCAGTTTTGCCGCATCGGAGCCCACAGCTTCACAGCCATGAACTCCTTGCTGTTTGCCGACCTGCCACCATTTGTCATGGCGCAAGGCCAGCCTGCGCAGGCGCGTTCCATGAATTTTGAAGGTTTGCGTCGGCGCGGTTTTTCGGCCGAGCGCATCAGCGCCGTCAAGGCCATGCACAAAGCCCTCTACCGCGATGGTTTGTCCTTGAGTGACGCCATGCAGCGGATTGGCGCCTTGGCCACGGACAAGCCCGAGTCTCAGCCCGATGTGGACATGATGTTGAGCTTTTTGAAGACCGCCTCAGCCCAACGCGGGATCGTGCGTTGACACCTGGCGCCGATGCCCTGGTGCCCAAGGCCCCTGCGGGGGCCTTGTCCTTTGCCATGGTTGCGGGCGAGACCTCGGGTGATTTGTTGGCGAGTTTGCTGATTCAGGGCCTGCACGCGCGCTGGCCGCAGGCGCAGGGCCACGGCATTGGCGGGCCGCGCATGCGCTCCCAAGGCTTCGACGCCTGGTGGCCCCATGACAAGCTGGCTGTGCGCGGCTATGTGGAAGTGCTGCGGCATTACCGGGGCATCGTGGCCATCCGAGATCAGCTGCGCCAGCGTTTGCTGGCCCAGCCACCCGATGTGTTCATAGGCGTCGATGCGCCCGACTTCAACCTCGACCTGGAGGCCCAGCTCAAGGCTGCGGGCATTCCCACTGCCCATTTTGTCTGCCCCTCCATTTGGGCCTGGCGACCCGAGCGCATCCAAAAGATCCGGCGCAGCGTGGACCACATGCTGTG
>JAIXXW010000039.1 GCA_027490555.1 Comamonadaceae bacterium
CCGGGCACTTCCAGCAAGATCAATCGGTCGAGCAAGTCGTACAGCGCGGTCAGCTGCGCCTTGCCCAGTTGCGTTTCCAGCCAGGCGTAATGCGCCTCGATGGTTTGCGACAAGGCCTGCACCTTGCTCAGGCCGGCGGCTGTGGCCCGCACCACGGTGCGGCGCGCATCCTGCGGGCAGCGCTGGCGCTCGATCAGGCCATCGCGCTCCATGCGCGTGAGCACCCCCGTGAGGCTGGGGCCGAGCAAAAAGGCTTCGCTGGCCACGCGCCCGGTCTCGATGCCGCCGGGTTCATGGGCATGCTCGCCGAGCACGCGCAAGACGCGCCATTGCTGGTCAGACAAGCCATGCTCGCGCAGACTGGGCCGGGTGTGCAACATCACCGCCTCCCGCGCTTGGAGCAGCAAACGGGGCAGGTTGCGGTGAACAAATGGGGTGGTGCTGGGCATTTATTTAACATGTTAAATGAATCGCGCCCGTTTGTCACGTGGCTTTTCGCCCCAGGGGCGATGGCGGTGGCAGGCCCCATCCATCCCCTAAGATGCAGGCTGGCCCCCTCCCCTTGAAACCCCATGTCTTTCGCCGATTTGCTGGCCGGTCTGGCTGGCCCCGTCATCCAGGCCCCCATGGCGGGCTCACAAAACCACCGCTTGACCGCTGCGGTCTGCGAGGCCGGTGGCCTGGGCTCGCTGGCCGCCGCCATGCTCAGCCCCGAGGGCCTGCAAGCCGAGTTGCAGGCCCTGAGCGCAGCCACCCTGAGGCCCTGGAACGTCAATTTTTTCTGCCACACCCCACCCGTGGCCGACACCGAAGGCCTGGCCGCCTGGCACCGGGTGCTGTCGCCTTACTACCGCGAAATGGGCCTGGACCCAGCCGCCATCCCCAGCGGCCCTGGGCGGGTGCCCTTTGGCCACGACAGCGCCGATGTGCTGGAGGCCTTTCGGCCTGCGGTGGTCAGTTTCCATTTCGGTCTGCCCGCTGCGGATCTGCTGGCCCGGGTCAAAAGCTGGGGCAGTCTGGTGCTGTCGTCGGCCACCACGGTGCAAGAGGCTTTGTGGCTGCAAGCGAAGGGCGTGGACGCCATCATCGCCCAGGGACTGGAAGCGGGGGGGCACCGGGGCATGTTCCTGACGTCCGATCTGAGCAGCCAGATGGGCACTTTCGCACTGCTGCCCCAGATGGTGCAGGCGGTGCAGGTGCCGGTGATCGCTGCGGGCGGCATTGCCAGTGCCGATGGCGTGCGGGCGGCCAAAGCACTGGGGGCTGCGGGCGTGCAAATCGGCACCGCTTACCTGTGCAGCCATGAAGCCAGCACCAACGCCCTGCACCGCGCCGCCCTGCAATCGCCCGGTGCGCAGCACACGGCTTTGACCACCCTGTTCAGCGGTCGCCCGGCGCGCGGCATCGTCAACCGCCTGATGCAGGAGCTGGGTCCCCTGCACAGCGCGGCACCCGCCTTTCCCTTGGCCACGGCCGGCATGGCCCCCTTGCGCGCCGCCGCCGAAGCCCGGGGCAGCAGCGATTTCTCACCGCTGTGGTCTGGCCAGAACACCAGCGGTTGCCGAGCCCTGCCGGCGGCTGAAATCACCCGCGAATTTCTGCAGGCCTGGCGCACGTCCTGAGCCTGCCGCTCAGGCACACTTGCACCCCATGGCCAAAGACAAATCGACATTCACCTGCACCGAATGCGGCGCCAGCAGCGCCCGCTGGATGGGCAAATGCCCCGGATGCAATGCCTGGAACACCCTGATCGAAAGCGCGGCCGAGCCGGTCGGTGGCGGCAAGAACCGGCTGGGCACGGCGCAATACCAGGCCCTGGCCCCGTCCAGCGAGGTGCTGCCGCTGTCCGAGATCGAAGCGGCCGACTTTGACCGCCACCCCACCGGCATCGACGAACTCGACCGGGTGCTGGGCGGTGGCCTGGTGGAAGGCGGGGTGGTGCTGATCGGCGGCGACCCGGGCATCGGGAAATCGACCCTGCTGCTGCAGGCGGTGGATGCCCTGCAGCGCGGTGGCATGAACACCCTGTATGTGACGGGCGAGGAAAGCGGCGCCCAGGTGGCGCTGCGCTCGCGCCGCCTGGGCCTGCCCGACTCGCAGGTGCCGGTGCTGCCCGAGATCCAGCTCGAAAAGATCCTGCACACCCTGCAATCGCGCCAGCCCCAGATCGCCATCATCGACTCGATCCAGACGGTGTACTCGGACCAACTGACCAGCGCCCCCGGCTCGGTGGCCCAGGTGCGCGAGTGCGCGGCGCACCTCACCCGCACCGCCAAAGCCACTGGCACCACCATCGTGCTGGTGGGCCACGTGACCAAGGAAGGCGCCTTGGCCGGCCCCCGCGTGCTCGAGCACATGGTGGACACGGTGCTGTACTTCGAGGGCGACACGCATTCCAGCTTCCGCCTGATCCGGGCCATCAAGAACCGGTTTGGCGCCGTCAACGAGATCGGCGTGTTCGCCATGACCGAAAAAGGCCTCAAAGGGGTGAGCAACCCGAGCGCCATTTTTTTGAGCCAGCACAGCGAGCCGGTGCCCGGCAGCTGCGTGATGGTCACGTTGGAGGGCACGCGACCCTTGCTGGTCGAGATCCAGGCCCTGGTGGATTCGGGCGGCCCCAGCCCCAGACGCTTGTCGGTGGGCCTGGAGCGGGACCGCCTGGCCATGCTGCTGGCGGTGCTGCACCGCCACGCGGGCGTGGCCTGCATGGACCAGGATGTGTTTGTCAACGCCGTGGGCGGGGTGCAGATCCGCGAGCCAGCGGCCGACCTGGCGGTGATGCTGTCCATCACCAGCAGCCTGCGCGGCAAGCCGCTGCCCAAAGGCTTCATCGCTTTTGGCGAGGTGGGCCTGGCGGGTGAAGTGCGCCCGGCCCCGCGCGGGCAAGACCGCTTGAAAGAGGCGGCCAAACTCGGCTTCAAGGTGGCGGTGGTGCCCAAGGCCAATGCCCCCAGGAAAAATGACAAGTCTTTTGACGGCCTGACCATCTACCCGGTCGAGCGCATCGAAGAAGCCATGCAGGTGGTGCGTGCAATGGCCTGAGCGCGGCCTGGACAAGGCACAATCGGCCCCCATGAATTTCAGCAAAGTCATCGCGCCCCTGGCCATCGTCGTTTTCACCATCGGGGCCTGGCAGGCATTCCAATGGGCGGGCATCGCCCTGGCCCTGGGTGGCGTGGTCATGTGGATCTTGCTGCACTTCACGCGCATGGTCACCATCCTCAAGAAAGCCGCGGACCGGCCCATCGGCCATGTGACCAGCGCGGTGATGCTCAATGCCAAGCTGAAAAAAGGCGTCAATTTGATGCATGTGATCGCCATGACCCGCTCCCTGGGCCAGCTGCAAACCGACAAAGATGCCCAGCCCGAGATTTACACCTGGACCGACACCAGCCAATCGGTGGTGACCTGTACCTTTGTGGGCGGCAAGCTGACCGAATGGACATTGCAGCGGCCCGAGCAGGTCAGCCCTTAAAATCTCCTTTTGCATTTTTATTGGCCCCCTTTTCCAAGGACATTCCCATGAGCGTTGTCATTCCCTCCATGTCAGACCGTGACGGCAAAATCTGGATGGACGGCCAGATGGTCGACTGGCGCGATGCCAAGATCCATGTGCTGAGCCACACCCTGCATTACGGTTGCGGCGCTTTTGAGGGCGTGCGCGCCTACAAAACCGGGCAAGGCACCGCCATCTTCCGCCTGGCCGAGCACACCGAGCGCCTGTTCAACAGCGCCAAGATCCTGCGCATGAACATCCCCTTCACACAAGAGCAGGTCAACGAGGCCCAGCGTGCCGTGGTGCGCGAGAACAAGCTGGAATCGGGTTACATCCGGCCCCTGACCTGGATTGGCGACAAAAAACTGGGGGTCAGCCCCAAGGGCAACACCATTCACCTGATGGTGGCCGCCTGGACCTGGGGCGCCTACCTGGGCGAAGAAGGCATGAAGCGAGGCATCCGCGTCAAGACCAGCAGCTACACCCGCCACCATGTCAACATCACCATGACGCAGGCCAAGGCGGTGAGCAACTACACCAACTCGATCCTGGCCAATATGGAAGCCACCGAAGACGGCTACGACGAAGCCCTGCTGCTCGACAGCTCGGGTTTTGTCTCCGAAGGTGCGGGCGAAAACATCTTTGTGATCAAGAACGGCGTGATCTACACGCCCGACCTCTCGGCCGGTGCCCTGAACGGCATCACCCGCAACACGGTGTTCCACATCGCCAAAGATCTGGGCCTGGAGATCGTGCAAAAGCGCATCACCCGCGACGAGGTGTACATCGCTGACGAAGCCTTTTTCACCGGCACCGCCGCCGAAGTCACGCCGATCCGCGAACTCGACCGCATCGAGTTGGGCAAGCCCGGCTATGTGGGCAGCCGTGGCCCCATCACCGAGAAAATCCAGACCGCGTTCTTTGACATCGTCAACGGCCGCAATCCCCAGTACGCCCACTGGCTGACCCTGGTCTGAGGAAGCTGAACATGAGCAACGCAGCCGTAGAACTGCTGGCCAAAGACCTGAACCCCCAGGGCGGCGTCTTTTGCCCCAGCCCCAAAGCCGACATGAAAATCTGGAACACCCACCCCAAGGTCTATTTGGATGTGGCCAAGACCGGCCAAGCCAAATGCCCTTATTGCGGCACGGTGTACCAACTCAAAGCCGGGGAGGTGGTGGGGCACCACCACTGA
>JAIXXW010000036.1 GCA_027490555.1 Comamonadaceae bacterium
ACCGTGCGGGGAAATTCGTGCGACATGGGTCCTGCGGTGTACAGCCCCTCGGGCGGCAAAGCGGCCGACATGATGAGCTTGACCCGGCGGTCGTAGAGCACGTCGATCAACCAGGTGAATCGCCGCGCCTCCGAGGCCATGCTCACCGGCATGTGCGGCACATTGCTCAGCAAAACCGTGTGGTACTGGGTGGCGATCTCGAGGTAATCGTTTTGCGAACGCGGCCCACCGCAAATCGCTTTGAAGTCAAACCAGACCACATCCCCCGAACGGCGGCGTGACCGGATCTCGCGCGCCTCGATGTGCAGCACGGGGTCCTCGTCCGGGCCTGTGGCCAGGCGGTTGAAGGCGTCGTTCATTTCGGCATCGGCCTGCTCACCCAATGGGGTGTGGTACAGCTTGACCATCTCCAGGGTACGGCGCCGGTAGTCGGTGCCGTTGTCCACATTCAAGACCTGCATGCGCTCATTGAGCAAGGCGATCGCAGGCAGGATGCGGTCGCGGTGCAGCCCATCCGGGTACAAGCCATCAGGCTCGAAGTTGGAGGTGGTGACAAAACCCACGCCGTTGTCGAACAGCGCCACCAGCAAGCGGTGCAGGATCATCGCGTCGGTGATGTCGGCCACATGGAACTCGTCGAAACAGATCAGCTGGTAGCGCTTGGCCATGCGCTTGCCCAGTTCATCCAGGGGGTTCACCGTGCCCTGGATGGCGGACAGCTCTCGGTGCACTTCGCGCATGAACTCATGAAAATGCAGACGGGTCTTGCGTTCGATCGGCACGGCCGCGAAAAAGCAGTCCATCAAAAAACTCTTGCCACGCCCCACACCGCCAAACATGTACACGCCCTTGGGGATGTCCGGACGGCTGAAGAATTTGCCCAGCAAACCCGAGCGTTTGCTTTTGTAGGCCTCCCATTCGAGGGCGCAGCGCTCCAGCGCATCGATGGCCCGCAACTGCGCGGGGTCACTTTGGTAGCCCCGTTTCAGGAGTTCTTCTTCGTAAACGGCACGAACGGACATGGCAGGCTTGTTCTTCAATTCAAAACAAAACCCGGGACCAGGCCCGGGTTTTCAGGGATGCAGAACTTTAACCCAAGTCACCCGAAACCGCCGCCTCGGGTGCTGCAAGCACTCAGAAGTTCAAGGTGCGTTTGTCCACCGCGAGGGCAGCCTCTTTGGTGGCTTCCGACAGCGAGGGGTGCGCATGGCAGATGCGCGCGATGTCCTCGGCGCTGGCGCGGAATTCCATGGCCACCACGGCCTCGGCGATCAACTCCGAGGCCTGGGGCCCCACGATGTGAACGCCCAGGATTTCATCGGTCTTGGCATCGGCCAAAAACTTCACCATGCCCGTGGTGTCGCCCAGCGCGCGTGCGCGGCCATTGGCCAGGAAGGGGAAGGTGCCAGCCTTGTAGGCCACGCCATCGGCCTTGAGCTGCTGCTCGGTGCGGCCGACCCAGGCGATCTCGGGGCTGGTGTAGATGACCCAGGGGATGGTGTTGAAGTTGACATGCCCGTGCTGGCCGGCGATGCGCTCGGCCACGGCCACGCCCTCTTCTTCGGCCTTGTGCGCCAGCATGGGGCCGCGTACCACGTCACCCACCGCCCACACGCCGGGCAGGTTGGTGCGGCAGTCGGCATCGACCAGGATGTCGCCACGCTCGCCCAGCTTCAGGCCCACGGCCTCGGCGTTCAGGCCGATGGTGTTGGGCACGCGGCCGATGGAGACGATGAGCTTGTCGGCGTCCAGCGTCTGCGCCTCGCCCTTGGCGTTGGTGTAGGCAATGCTCACGCCCTTCTTGCCGGTCTTGACCTCGCCGACCTTCACGCCCAGCTCGATCTTCAGGCCCTGCTTGTCGAAAGCCTTTTTGGCTTCTTTGGCGATCTGCTCGTCCACCGCGCCCAGGAAGGTGGGCAGGCCTTCGAGGATGGTCACGTCGGCGCCCAGGCGGCGCCAGACCGAGCCCATCTCCAGGCCGATCACGCCCGAGCCGATCAGCGCGAGCTTTTTGGGCACGGCACCGATGCGCAGCGCGCCGTCGTTGGAGAGCACCGTCTCCTCATCGAAGGGCACACCGGGCAAGGCACGCGCATTGGAGCCAGTGGCAATGATGATCTGCTTGCCGCTGAGGGTTTCTTCGGTCTTGCCCGCCACATGGATGCTGTAGCCGCCTTCGGTCTGACCGGCAAAACTGCCGCGACCGTGGAAGAAGCTGACTTTGTTTTTCTTGAGCAGGTACAAGATGCCGTCGTTGTTTTGTTTCACGACGGTGTCCTTGCGACCGAGCATCTTGGCCACGTCGATCTTGACGTCTTTGGCGCTGATGCCGTGGTCGGCAAAGTGGTGGTTGGCGTGCTCGAAGTGCTCGCTGGACTGCAGCAGCGCCTTGGAGGGGATGCAGCCCACGTTGGTGCAGGTGCCGCCCGGGGCGGGACCGCCAGCGGCGTTTTTCCACTCGTCGATGCAGGCCACGTTCATGCCCAGCTGGGCTGCGCGGATGGCGGCGATGTAGCCACCAGGACCACCGCCGATGACGATGACGTCGAATTGTTTGCTCATGGTGTGTGTTTTCTGGATGAAGAATGCCCCCGATCAGGGGGCATTCAAAACAAAGGGATCAGATGTCAAACAGCAGGCGGGCTGGATCTTCCAGCGCCTCCTTCATGGCCACCAGGCCCAGCACGGCTTCACGGCCGTCGATGATGCGGTGGTCATAAGACATGGCGAAGTAGTTCATGGGTCGCACCACCACCTGGCCGTTTTCCACCATGGCGCGGTCTTTGGTCGCGTGCACGCCCAAAATCGCCGACTGGGGTGGGTTGATGATGGGGGTGGACATCATGGAGCCGAAGGTGCCGCCGTTGGAGATGGAGAAGGTGCCGCCGGTCATCTCTTCGATGCCCAGCTTGCCATCGCGCGCCTTCTGGCCGAACTCGGCGATCTTCTTCTCGATGTCGGCAAAGCTCATCTGGTCGGCATTGCGCAAGATGGGCACCACCAGGCCACGGGGTGAGCCCACTGCGATGCCGATGTCGAAGTAGCCGTGGTAGACGATGTCGTTGCCGTCGACCGAGGCGTTGAGCACCGGGAATTTCTTCAAGGCGTGCACCGCCGCTTTGACGAAAAAGCTCATGAAGCCGAGCTTGACGCCGTGCTCCTTCTCGAAGCGCTCCTGCATGCGCTTGCGCATCTCCATGACCGGGGCCATGTTGATTTCGTTGAAGGTGGTCAAAATGGCATTGGTCGATTGCGACTGCAGCAGGCGCTCGGCCACGCGGGCGCGCAAACGGGTCATGGGCACGCGCTGCTCAGGACGGTCACCCAGATGCACGGCAGGTGCCGCGACCTGGGGCAGCGCCTTGGTGGGCACGCCTGTGGGAATGACGGCGGCAGTGGGCTGTGCGCCACGCCCGGCAACCGCCGACAGCACATCGCCCTTGGTCACGCGGCCATCCTTGCCCGTGCCGGCCACAGAGCCTGCAGCCAGCTGGTTGTCGGCCATCAGCTTGGCGGCAGCCGGCATGGCCACACCGGCCATGCTGGCGGCGGGTGCAACAGGGGCCGAGGCCGGGGCCGCAGCAGCGGGCGTTGCGGCAGCAGCGGCTGGCGCAGCGGCCACTTTGCCGTCGGTGTCGATGCGGGCGATCAACTGCTCTGCGGTCACGGTGCTGCCATCGGGCTGGATGATCTCGGACAGCACGCCTGCGGACGGGGCGGGAACTTCGAGCACCACTTTGTCGGTCTCGATCTCGATCAGGATGTCGTCGGCGGCCACGGTGTCGCCGACTTTTTTCTTCCACTGCAGCATGGTGGCTTCGGCCACGGACTCGGACAACTGAGGGACTTTGACTTCTACGATAGCCATGTTGTTTTCTCTTTAAATGTTAAACGCCAGTTGGTTCGTTGGGATCATTTGGTCAACACAAAGCCTTTGAGCTTGGCGAAGGCCGCTTCGATCAGTGCTTTTTGCTGGTCCTGGTGCAGGTGCGAATAACCCACGGCAGGCGAGGCGGAAGCGGCACGACCGGCGTAACCCAGGCGTTGACCCGGCAGCATGTTTTCGTGGATGTTGTGTTGGATGAAGAACCAGGCGCCCTGGTTTTGGGGCTCGTCCTGGCACCACACGATGTCGGTGGCGTTGGGGTACTTCTTGATCTCGGCGGCAAAAGCCTTGTGTGGGAAGGGGTAGAGCTGTTCCACACGGATGATCGCCACATCGTCACTGCCCTTGCTTTCGCGGTGCTTGACCAGGTCGTAGTAGACCTTGCCCGAGCAGGCGATCACACGCTTGACCTTGTCGGCCTTGAGGTCCTTGGTTTCGCCAATGACGGTCTGGAAACTGCCTTTGGTGAATTCGGACACCGGTGAGGTGGCGTCCTTGTTGCGCAGCAGGGACTTGGGGGTGAAGATGACCAGGGGTTTGCGCAGGTCACGCACCATCTGGCGGCGCAGGACGTGGAAAATCTGGCTGGCGGTTGTCGGCTGCACCAGTTGCATATTGGTGTCGGCTGCCAACTGCATGAAGCGTTCGACACGGGCCGAGCTGTGCTCGGGGCCCTGACCTTCATAGCCGTGCGGCAGCATCAGGGTGATGCCGTTGACACGGCCCCACTTGACTTCGCCCGAGGCAATGAACTGGTCGATCACCACCTGAGCGCCGTTGGCAAAGTCGCCGAACTGCGCTTCCCAGACCACCAGGGTGTTGGGGTCGTTCGACGCATAGCCATACTCGTAAGCCAATACGGCCTCTTCCGACAGGATCGAGTCGATGACCACAAATGGGGCTTGGTTGTCAGACACGTTTTGCAAGGCCACATAAGTGCCGGTGTCCCACTTCTCACGCTTTTGATCGTGAATGACGGCATGGCGGTGTGTGAAGGTGCCCCGTCCACAGTCTTCTCCGGACAAACGCACCGGGTAACCGCTGGCCACCAGGGAGGCAAAAGCCATGTGTTCACCCATACCCCAGTCCACCGGGATCTCGCCGCGTCCCATGGCAGCGCGGTCGTCATAGACCTTTTTGACCAGTTGATGCGGTGTCACCGTCTCTGGAATGGTTGAAATTTTGGCCGCCAGACGTTTCCAGTCGGCCAGGGGGATCGAGGTGTCGCCGGTGTCGGTCCACTTCTTGCCCATGAACGGCGCCCAGTCCACCGTGAACTTGGTCTTGAAGTTCGTCAGGACAGGCTCGGTGGTGTTTTTGCCGGCATCCAGGGCGGCGCGGTAGGCCTTGACCATGTCGTCGCCCAGGGTGTCGCCCAGACCTTGCATCGCCAATTTGTCAGCAAACAG
>JAIXXW010000337.1 GCA_027490555.1 Comamonadaceae bacterium
ATCGGCGCCCAGGTTGCCGCTGGAGCCCGGGCGGTTTTCCACCACCACCGGCTGGCCCCAGCTTTCGGTGATCTTTTGCCCAAACAGCCGGGCCAACACATCCGAGGTGCCCCCCGCTGGGAACGGCACCACAATCTTGATGGGCTTGGTGGGGTAAGCCGCAGCGGCGCTTGGGGCCTGCGCCGCAGCACCGAAGGCCCACAAAAGACATGCGCCCAGGGCTGCCAAAGTGTGTTTTGTCATGGCCATGGTCCTCAGTCGATTTTGATGTTGGCGGCTTTGATGACCTGAGCCCACTTGTCGATCTCTGCCTTTTGGAAGCTGAGGATCTGCTCTGGCGTCATCACCGATGGCTGCATGCCCAGGCCCTTGATGCGCTCTTGCATCTCGGCCGATTGGATGATCTTGAGGATCTCGGCGTGCAACCTGTCCACAATCGGCTTGGGCGTGCCAGCGGGCGCGAACAAGGCTTGCCAGGACACCACCTCAAAGCCCTGCGTGCCAGGCCAGCCGGATTCGGCCACGGTGGGCACATCGGTGAAAGCGTCGGTCAGGCGTCTGGACGACGTCACCGCCAGCGCCCGCAGCTTGCCACTTTGGATGTGGGCGCCCGCCACCACCGTGGTGTCGAACATGAAGTCCACCTGCCCGCCCATCACATCCTGGATCGCAGGCGCACTGCCCTTGTAAGGCACATGGGTGAACTTCACATCGCCCCGGAAAGCCAACAGCTCCTGCGCCAAATGCTGGGAGGTGCCATTGCCCGCCGATGCCCCGGTGAGCTTGCCCGGATTGGCCTTGGCCGCCGTCATCAGATCGCGCAGTGTTTTGTAAGGGCTGTTGGCCGCCACCACCAGCACCACCGGGTTGGTGCCATACAGGTACACCGGTGTGAACGACTTGATCGGGTCGTAGCCCAGTTTGGGATACAGGCTCACATTGATCGCGTGCGAGCTGATGGTGCCGCCCAGCAAATGGTGCCCATCTGCCGGGGCACGGGCCGCCACCTCGGAGCCCACACTGCCGCCTGCACCGCCCCGGTTTTCAATCACGATCGACGTCCCCAGCGCGGTGCCCAGTCTCTGCGAGACCAGGCGCGCCAGGATGTCGGTCGTACCGCCTGCCGGAAAAGCCACCAGGTAATTGATCGGCTTGGACGGCCAGGCTGCGCTCTGGCTGAAGGCCGCCGGGGCCATCAGGCCTGCGGCGCAGGCCACAGAGGTTTGCAGAAAATGTCGACGCTGTGTCATGGGGGTCTCCTGGTTGTGATTTAGGTGATGGGGGCCGGGTTGAACAACACCAAGCCGTTGCGCAGCTGCCACTGCTCGGCCCAGGTTTGGCGGCCGCTGGCAACGTCCAGCAGCATGTGAAACAGTTCCCAGCCGGCTTCTTCGATGGTGATCTCACCGTCGGCAATGCGGCCAGCATTGAAGTCCATCAGGTCGTGCCAGCGGCGTACCAGCTCGCTGCGGGTGGCGACCTTGAGCACCGGGCAGGCCTGCAAACCATAGGGCGTGCCGCGCCCGGTGGTGAACACATGCAAGTTCATGCCGGCGGCCAGCTGCAAGGTGCCGCAAATGAAATCACTGGCGGGCGTGGCGGCAAAGACCAGACCTTTTTGATCGGGCTTGAGCTTGTCGCCCGGCGCCAGCACGCTGGCAATCGCCGAGCTGCCGCTCTTGATGATGGAGCCCATGGCTTTTTCGGCGATGTTGGACAGGCCACCGGCCTTGTTGCCCGGCGTGGTGTTGGCCGTGCGGTCCACACGCCCACGGTCCAGGTACTGGTCGTACCAGCCCAGCTCGCGCACAATGTCCTCGGCCACTTGCTTTGTGGCCGCGCGGCTGGTGAGTTGCTCGACCGCATCGCGCACCTCGGTGTTTTCGGAAAACATCACGGTGCCTCCGGCGCGCACCACCAGATCGGCCATGAAGCCCACCGCCGGGTTGGCCGTCACCCCCGAAAACGCATCGCTGCCGCCGCACTGCACGCCCACCACCAAGGCGCTGGCGGGCACCGTCTGGCGGCGGCGGGCGTTCAGGCGCTCCAGGTGCGGACGGGCGCTGTGCACGATGTGCTCGATCATGGACATGAAGCCCACATGGGCATCGTCTTGCAGGCACACCAAATCTGGCCCCTGGCCTGCATCCCGGGCATCGTGGATCGGGAAACTGCCCGCCGGCAGCAGGCGGTCGGGCTGCAGTTTTTCGCACCCCAGGCTGACCACCATCACCTCGCCACCAAAGTTGGGGTTCAGGCTGATGTGGCGCAGCGTGCGGATCGGGATCTCGGCCCCCGGCGCATCGATGGCCACGCCGCAGCCATAACTGTGCTCCAGGCCCACCACACCGTCGACATTCGGGAACAGCGGCAACAACTCGCGCTCGATGCGCTCCACCGCGATCTTGACCACCCCCGCCACGCACTGCACCGTGGTGGTGATGGCCAGCAGATTGCGGGTGCCCACCGAGCCGTCGGCATTCACATAGCCTTCGAAGGTGAAGCCTTCCAGCGGGGCTGGCGGCGCGGGCTGCACGGTGGCCATGGGCAGGCCTTGCAGCGCACGCGCAGGCGGGATGTCGAGCAAGCGCTCATGCACCCAGCTGCCTGCGGGAATATGCTGGCGGGCATAACCCACCGGCACGTTGTAGCGCAGCACCGCCTGGCCAGGGCTCAGATCGGTCAGGGCCACCTTGTGGCCTTGCGGCACCTTGTCGCGCAGCACCAGGCCTGCGGCGACGCCATCGGGCATGACGGTGCCCGCAGGCAAGCCCCCGTCATTGGCAACGATGGCCACGTTGTCATTGGCATGCATGCGGATCGCCAAAGCCGGGCGGGACTCGCTCATGACAAGCACTCCATTGAATTCATTTGACCAGCCCAGGCAACCAAAGTGTGAAGGAAGGCACGTAGGTGACCAACAAGACACCCACGGTCATCGCGCCATAAAAGGGCGCAATGGTGCGCATGACCTGTCCGACCGAAATACCACCAATGGCACAACCCACAAATTGCACCGATCCGACAGGCGGTGTGTTCAAACCCAAAGCGCAGTTGATCAGCAGCATGATGCCAAACTGGATCGGGTCCATGCCAAAGTGCATGGCAATCGGCATGAAGATCGGAGTGCAGATCAGGATGGTGGCCGCCATGTCCAGAAATGTGCCCAAGATGAACAGCAAGATGTTGATCATCAAGAAAATGACCCAGGGTTCGCTGCTGACCTTTTGCATCAAGGCGCCCGTCATCTGTGGCACCTCGTACAAGGCCATGAAGTAACCGAACGCATTGGAAATGCCGATCAAGAGCAAGACCACGCCCGTGGTTTTGCACGCC
>JAIXXW010000370.1 GCA_027490555.1 Comamonadaceae bacterium
CGCCGCAGCAGCAACCAGCGCACCGACGCCTATGGTGGCGCCATCGACAAGCGCGCCCGTTTTTTGCAAGAGGTGATGCAGGCCATCGTGGCCGAGATCGGTGGGCCGCGCACCGGCATTCGCCTCTCGCCGGTGACGCCCGCCAACGGGGTGAGCGACGAACAGCCGCAGCCCTTGTTTGAGCATGTGGCGCGGCTGCTGGCGCCCCTGGATTTGGCCTTCGTGCATGTGATTGAAGGCTCGACCGGCGCGGCGCGTGACCACCAGCAAGGCGACACGCCTTTCGATTACGCCGCCATGCGCGCCGCCTACACCCAG
The DNA here is from genome assembly GCA_027490555.1 of Comamonadaceae bacterium. GTDB lineage: Bacteria > Pseudomonadota > Gammaproteobacteria > Burkholderiales > Burkholderiaceae_C > Limnohabitans_A. Next base: position 319 of record JAIXXW010000370.1, read on the forward strand.
GCGGGCGGGCGCGGCGCCTGGATGCTGAACAACGGCTACGACCTGGCCCTGGCCGCGCAGGCCCTGGCAGGCGGCGCAGACCTGATCGCCTTTGGCCGGCCCTTCATCGCCAACCCCGACCTGGGCGCACGCCTGCGCCAGGGGGGCCCGTTCAACACCCCGAACCGCGCCACCTTTTACGGCGGCGGCGATGCGGGTTACACCGATTACCCGTTTTTGCCCTCGGCTTGAGCCGGGGTGGGCACGGTCTGGAACAGCAAGCCGATTTTCAGGCCCCGGCCCTCATCGGCAGTGGCCAAACGCAGCTTGGCGTTCATGATGCGCGCGTATTCCGACACGATGGCCAAACCCAGGCCCGATCCATGTTGCAAGGCTTGGGCGTCCTGGTCGCGTGCCCAGCGCTGCAGCAGTCGCTCGCGTTGGGGCTGCGGGATGCCCGGCCCGTTGTCATGCACCCACACCGCCGATTGGCCAAAGCCGGGGTTGGCGGTGAGTTCCACCGTGACACGCGGGGCCGATCCATCGGGCGGCACGCCATAGCGAAAGGCGTTGTCGATCAGGTTGTCGATGACGCCTTCGATCAGCGCGCGTTGCGCCATGACCCAAACGGTGCCGTCTTCCTCAATGCCACTGGCGCCCAGGTCGATGCCCAAAACATCGGCCCGGTGCAGGTGGCGCATGATGCTGTCGCGGATCACCGCCACCAGGTTCACGGGCTCGGCCACCGATTGCTGGGCTTCCTGCACCATGGCCATGGCCAGCAACTGGTCCATCAAATGGCTGGCGCGCTCCTGGCTCTGGGCGATCTTTTGCAGTTGCTCACGCCAGACTGCCGGGTTGGACTGGGACAGCGCGTACTCGGTCAAGGCCTTCATCCCGGCCAGCGGTGTGCGCATCTCGTGGGCCACATTGCCGGCAAATTCTTTTTGGGCGCGCACGCTTTTGTCGATGCGCGAGAGCAAGGCGTTGATCGCTTCGCTGAGGTTTTTCATCTCCGAGGTCCTGTCTGACACCGGCAAGGGGGTCAGGTCACGCACATCGCGCAAAGCCACGGCATTTTGCAGCGCCGTCAAAGGCTGAACGTCCTGCTGGATCTTGCGCCGCAACCACCAGGCCAGACCCAGCAACAGCAACAGTTGCGGCACCAAAGACAGCACCAGCAGGCGCTGAAAAAAGACGCCTTGGCTTTTGGTGGTTTGCGCCACCACCACTTTGAACGGCTGTGGGGTTTGGCGCTGCAACACCACGGCGCGCAAGGCTTTGTTGTTCCACGCCAGGGGCGTGAAAGCGTGGGGATTGAGGTTCAACTCCTGCGGCAATTGCAGGCCTGCATGGCCGGCCAGAAAACGGCCTTCTTCGGAATAAACCGCAAAGTACAAGCGCTCGCTCTGGTCGAACAGCAAGGTGCCCATTTCATTGGGCGTCAGGGCCAGTGTCAGATCTCCTTCCTTGGTTTGGCGCACATGGCTGGCCACGGCATACGCGTCGTCGAGCAAGGCCCGGTCAAACGCCTGCTGGGTGGAATAACGCGCCACCGCAAAGGCCAGCAAGGTGCCGAGCAACCAGGTCAAGGCCAAAGGCACGATCACGCGTTTGCGCAAACGCTGGAACAAGGACGGCACGCGGGGTTTCATGGTTTTTCTTCTTCCATCCGATACCCCAGGCCGCGCAAGGTGCGGATCGATGCGCCAGAGTTCACGATTTTCTTGCGCAGTCGGGAGATGAAGGTTTCCAGGGCATTGTCGAGCAAGGCCTCGTCAAAGCCCGACAGCTTGTCGGACAGCTCTTTTTTGCTCAGGGTCCGCCCTGGGGGAGACATCAGCTCCGACAAGACCTCGTATTCCCTGGCGGGCAGCGACAAGGGCTGGTTGTGAACCAGCACCCTTCGCCCTAGGCGGTCGAGCACCAGCTGGGCCAATTGGGTGACGCTGTCTTCGCCCTGGCTGCGCCGCACCAGGGCGCGCAGCCGCGCTTCCACTTCGGCCAGGTCAAAGGGCTTGCCCAGGTAATCGTCTGCACCCGCATCCAGCCCGGCGATGCGCTCATCGGTGCGGTTGCGCGCCGTCAGCACCAGCACGGGGGTTTTGTCCCCCTTTTGACGCCGCGCGCGCAGCAGGTCCAAACCATTGAACGGTCCGGCGCCCGCTTTGTGGGTGTGGGGCAGGTTCAAGTCGAGCAAAACCGCGTCGTAGGCTTGCACATGCCACAGGTATTGGGCCTGCGCGCCATCCCCGGCGACATCGACACGGTGGCCTTGGTCGCACAGGCTTTGTTGCACAACGGATTGCAAAACCGGGTCGTCTTCAATCAAAAGAATTCGCATGTCAGGGGGGCTCCGGCGACAGCCTGAAGGGCATCAGTCTGCGCACTTTGGTCAGGTGCTGGTCAGGCTTGGTCAGCGATAAACATGCCATGAGAAAACCTCCTCCATTTTGCATGAGGGCCTTGTTGGGCATGTGGGCCGCCATGCTGGCCTGCACGGCATGGACCAGCGAGACCGTGCATTCGCCGATGGGCCAGGCACGCCCGCAGACCACGCAGCTGAGCCTGGAGACGGTGCTGCAGGCGGCCCGCGAACACCCGGATGTGCTGGCGGCCACGCGCCAAGTCCTGGCCGCACGCGCCGATGTGCTGGCCGCCGACCGCGCGCCGGCACCCAGCTTGTCGTCCAGCCTCGCCACGGTGGACCTCAAGAACAGCCCCAGACCCAGTTCATCATGGGGCGCGGGAAATCTGGACAAATCGATTGGCCTGGACTGGCAGTGGGAGCGGGGCGGCAAACGCACCTTGCGCACCGAAAAAGCCCAAACCCTGGTGCATGCCGCCGATGCCGACAGGCAGGAGGTGTTGTTGCTCCAGACCCTGGGCGCGCAAACGGCTTTTTATGAGCTGCTCACCGCACACCAGCGTTTGCAGGTGTTTCGCCAGCTGGCCCAAAGCGCCGAAGAACTGGCCCACAGCGCGCGCATCCGCTGGGTGAATGGCGATGTCTCGGCCCAAGAAGCCTCGCGCACCCGCATCGAGGCGCTGCGCGCGCAGGCCGATGTGCAAACCGCCCAGCTCGAATACCGCCAAGCCAGCACGAACCTGGGCCTGTGGACCGGCTTGAAAGAGCCGCTCGATGGCTGGCGTCTGGAGGTGCGCTGGCCACCCACCGCGCTGCCTGCGGGCGGCGGCCTGGCCGACACCATGAGCGGTGCCTTGGTAGAGGCCCGCAGCGATGTCAAAGCCGCGCGTTTGCGCCTGTCCGCCGCGCGCCAGGCGGTGGCACTGGCGCAGTCCCTGCGCGTCACCGATCCGGTGGTGGGCACCTCGCTGGAAACCCTCCCCGACGGCTTTGGCAACACCTCCAAACTGATGGCTGTTCGCATCTCGATCCCGCTGGTGCACAAGGAGCGCTTCGACGGCGAGATCCAACGCGCGCTGGCCGAAGCCGCCCTGAGCCAGGACTTGCTGGAGCGGACGCTGCAGCGCGCCCTGCACGAAATGGCAGCGGCGCAGCAAGCCCGGCAGGCCAACGCCGAGCGGTTGCAAACCTATGAAGACAGCATCTTGCCCGATGCCCTTCGGGTGGCCGAGCAAACCGAGTTGGCCTACCGCAAAGGGGGCTTGCCCCTGACCGACCTGCTCGATGCCCGGCGCACCCTGCGCGCGGTGCAGCTGGATGTTCTGAATGCCAAAGGCGCCCACGCCAAAGCCTGGACCCAGTGGCAGTTGCGCCTGTCCGCCACGAGCACCCCTTGACCGATTCGCCATCCACACCCTCAAGAACTGACCCCAGATGATGGACTGCCGCCTTTTTTCCTGCACTGTGGTGCTGACCGCCGTCGCTTTGTTCGGCTGCACCGACACCCCCAGCCCCGTGGCCAGCCCTGCAGGCCCCGTGATTCAAAACGACCAGCTGCAATACCCGCCAGATCACCCCCAAATTGCCCTGCTCAGCACCACCAAAGCCACGGAGGCCAGCGAGGTGCCGGTGGACTTGCCTGCGCGGGTGGTGTGGAACGAAGAGCGCACCCAAAGGGTTTTTCCGGCCTTTGCAGGCCGCATCACCCAGATCGATGTGGCCGTGGGTCAATCGGTGAGCCGGGGGCAAGCTTTGGCGCATCTGGCGTCCCCCGAATACGGTGCGGCCCAGGCCGATGCCGCCATGGCCCAAACCAACCTGACCTTGGCCACACAGGTCCTGGACCGGCAGCAGTCTCTTTTTGATGTCGGCGTGGTGGCACGCAAAGACCTGGAACAAGCCGCCGCCGAAAAGTCGCGGGCACAGGCCGAATTGAAGCGCGCCCAAGCCCGTGTCGAGTTGTACGGCAGCCCCAACGGACCGAACCAGCAACTGGTTTTGCGCAGCCATGTGCAAGGGGTTGTGGTCGAGCGCAACATCACCACCGGACAAGAGGTGCGGCCGGACACCGCCAACGCGCCGCTGTTTGTGGTCTCCGACCCCAGCAAGCTGTGGGTGCAGATCGATGCGCAAACGCCCGACATTGCCGATTTGCAAGCCAAGGCCCGTGTCCAGTTGGTGGTGCCCTCCTTGTCGGGGAAGACCTTCGAAGCCACCGTGATCGCGGTGGCTGACCAGATCGACCCGGTCAGCCGCTCCATCAAGATCCGGGCCCTGGTGGACAACCCCGAACGGTGGCTCAAGAGCGAGATGCTGGCCACGGTTCGCTACATGCGCAAGATCCGCCAGGGTGTGGAGGTGCCGGCCAGCGCGCTTTTCCTGATGGGCCAGCAGCACATTGTTTTTGTGCAGACGGCGGTGGGGGTTTATGCCTCACGGCAGGTCACCTTGTCCCAAGAGGGTCCCTTGAAGGTCGTGTTGAGCGATGGCCTGAAGGCGGGTGAAGAGGTGGTCACCCAAAACGGCTTGCTGCTGGCGCGCGAGTTGCGCATCGCCAAAGAGTCCATGGACGTCAAGGCCTTGAACAAACCATGAAAAAGCTGATCCGTTATGCGCTGAACCAGCCCTTGTTCATCGTGCTGGGGACCTTGCTGTTCGTGATGGCCGGGGTCATTGCCTTCAAGAACCTGTCGGTGGAGGCTTTTCCGGACGTGACCGACACGCAGGTCACGGTGATCGCCTTGTACCCCGGGCGAGCTGCCGAAGAAGTCGAAAAACAGGTCAGCTTGCCGATCGAAGTGGCCTTGTCGGGCTTGCCCAACGCCATCCGGGTGTTTTCACACACGCAGTTTGGCCTGTCCTTCACCGTGGTCACCTACAACGACAACGCCGAGGTGAACACCGTGCGGCAGCAGGTGAATGAGCGCTTGCGGGGGATTGACTTGCCGCCCGGGGTGGAGGCGAATGTGGCACCCAACGCCACACCGGTGGGTGAAATCATGCGCTACCGCTTGCGTGGTGATGGCCAGACCACCACCGAGTTGCGCACCTTGCAAGACTGGGTGGTGGAGCGCGGTTTGCGCCAGGTGCCCGGCGTGGCGGACGTGGTGGCCATGGGGGGCTTCATCAAGCAGTACGAGGTGCAACCCGATCTGGAAAAACTGCGCTCGCACAAACTGACCTTGCAACACCTTTTGGACGCGCTGGGCCGGGGCAACGCCAATGCCGGTGGCAGTTATGTCGCCCAGGGTTCACAGCAATTTGCGATCCGCGGCATCGGGCTGCTGCGCTCGCCCGATGAAATCGGCCAGATCGTGCTGGCCACCCGCAACGGCACCCCGGTGCTGGTGCGCGATGTGGCGCGCGTCCAGACGGGGGCTGTGCCACGGCTGGGCACCGTGGGCCAAGACCAGGACAACGACATCGTGACGGGCATCGTCATCATGCGCAAAGGCGAAAACCCGAGTGTGGTTTTAAAAAATGTGAAAGAGCGCCTGGCCGACATCAACGACCGGGGCCTGCCCAAAGGCGTGCAGGTGGTGCCGTTTTATGACCGCGCCTGGTTGATGGAAAAAACCCTCAAGACAGTTTTCAAAAATCTGGTGGAAGGCGCCTTGCTGGTGTCGCTGGTGCTCTATATCTTTTTGTCCAATATGCGGGCCACCCTGGCCGTGGTGGCCGTCATTCCCCTGTCGCTGCTGGCCACCTTCATGGGTTTGAAATTCATGGGCATCCCTGCGAACTTGCTCAGCCTGGGTGCCATGGATTTCGGCATCATCGTGGACGGCGCGGTGATTGTGGTCGAGAACATCATGCACCGACTGGCGGAACGTGGCGAGGGCATGAGCGACAAGGAGCGCAAGGCCCTCATCGTCGAAGCCACCACCGAGGTGGGGCGACCGACGGTTTTTTCGATGCTCATCATCATTGCGGCCCACATCCCCATCTTTGCATTGCAAAGGCACGAAGGGCGGATTTTTCAGCCCATGGCCTTGTCGGTCACGGCCGCGCTCATCGGGGCGCTGATCATCTCGCTGACCCTGGTGCCCCTGCTGGCCTATTGGATGCTGCGCAAAAACCTGCCACACCGGGACAACCGCGTGGTGGCCAAGGCCAAACAAATCTACACACCGACCCTGAATTGGGCCTTGGGTCACCGCCGCCACGTGGTGGCCATCGCCCTGGCTTGCTTTGGCTTGTCCATGGTGGCCGCGTCCAAGCTGGGATCGGAGTTCTTGCCCGAACTCAACGAGGGCACCATCTGGGTCAATGTGCGTTTGCCAGCCAGTGTCTCCAACGAAGAGGCCGCGAAAATCCTGCGGCAGATCCGGGAGGCACTGCTGCGCGTTCCGGAGGTCCGCACCACGGTGTCCAAAGCCGGTCAGCCGGAAGACGGCACCGACCCCAAAACCATCAGCATGGCGGAAGTGTTTGTGGATTTGAAACCGCCCGAGCAATGGCGCAAAGGCCTCACCCGCGAACAGCTGATCGAGGAAATGAACGATGTGGTGTCGGCGCTTCCGGGCATGGAGCCCACATTTTCCCAGCCGATCCGGGACAACGTGCTGGAGTCCATCTCGCAAATCGATGGCCAAATCGTGATCAAGATTGCTGGCGATGACCTGCTTGTGTTGAAGCAAACCGCCGAAGCCATTGAAAAAGAAGTCAAACAGGTGCGCGGCGTCAGCCGTGCGGCCATTGACCGTCAGGGCGACCTTCCCCAGCTGTTGATCCACATCCAGCGCGAGCAGGCTGCCCGCTATGGCTTGAACGTGGGCGATGTGCAAGACGTCATCGAAACCGCGCTGGCGGGCAAGGCCACCACCACCTTGTGGGAGGGCGAACGCAAATTCGATGTGACGGTGCGCCTGCCCCAGGCGCGCCGCAGCATTTCGGAGTTGGGCGCAATACCCGTGCCCACGTCAGACGGTGGCTCGGTTCGCCTGGACCTGGTCAGCACCATCGAGCAAACCAGCGGGGCCATGAACATCGCCCGAGAGTCCGGTCGCAGGACCATGGCCATCGGGATTTTCATCAAGGGCCGCGACATGGGCTCCATCGTCAACGACATGAAAGAGCGCATCGAGAAAAATGTGAACGTGCCCGCCAACTACACGGTCAAATGGTCGGGTGAATTCGAGAACCAAGAGCGCGCGATGGAGCGCCTGAGTGTGGTGGTGCCGATCTCCTTGCTGCTGATTTTTGTCCTGCTGTTCGACGCCTTTGGCTCCATCAAGAGCGCGGCGCTGATCCTGGTGAATGTGCCTTTGGCCATGATCGGCGGGATTGTGGCCCTGTGGATTTTCAACATTCCTCTGTCGGTGTCGGCGGCCATCGGTTTCATCGCGCTGTCCGGCCAGGCGGTGCTCAATGGCGTGGTGATGCTGACGGTGTTCCAGCAGCTGCGCAATGCGGGCTGCCAGGTGCTGGACGCGGTCAAGCAAGGCGCCATGCAGCGTTTGCGCACGGTGCTGATGACGGCCATGCTGGCGGCCCTGGGCTTGTTGCCCATGGCCATGAGCCATGACATCGGCGCTGAAACGCAGCGCCCCCTGGCCATTGTGGTGATCGGGGGTTTGATCTCGGCCACCTTGTTGACCCTGCTGGTCTTGCCGGTGCTCTACGCCTCGTGGTTCAGTCAGGACAAGCCCGCGGGCAAAGCCTCGAGCAAGCCGGCCCCGGTGGGCTGAGCCGCTCGGCCTGGCCGGCTCAGGGTTTCCAGCGTTTGAGCAGCAGCGCGTTGGCCATCACGCTCACCGAGCTGAGCGCCATGGCCGCGCCCGCCACCATCGGGTTGAGGTAGCCCAGCGCCGCCAGCGGAATGCCCGCCACGTTGTAGGCAAAGGCCCAAAACAGGTTTTGCCGGATCTTGGCCACGGTGCGTGCCGAGATGTCCAAGGCCGCAGCCACCAAGGCCACATCCCCGCGCATCAGGGTGATGCCGGCGGCATGCATCGCCACATCGGTGCCATTGCCCATGGCCATGCCCACGTCGGCGGCGGCCAGTGCAGGGGCGTCGTTGACGCCGTCGCCCACCATGGCCACCACCTGGCCATGGGCACGCAGTTGTTGCACCTGCGCCGCCTTGTCGCCCGGCAGCACCTCGGCCAAGACCTCGCCCTGCTCGGGGCGCAAACCCAAGCGGCGCGCCATGGCCTCGGCGGCAGCGGTGTTGTCGCCCGAAATCATCACCAGTTTCAGGCCCCGCTCGCGCAAGGCCGTCAAAGCTTGCGCAGCGCCCGGCTTGGGTTCGTCACCAAAGCCCATGAGCAGCAGCGGCCGCACCCCCACATCGGTGCGCTCGGCCAAGGCCGACAGGCTCGCACCTTGCGCTTGCAAGGCCGCCACGTCTTCTTGCCACAGGCGGGTGTCCAGGCCTTCTTCCTGCAGCCAGCGCAAACTGCCTAGCAAGAACTGCCGTTCGTCGACGCTGGCGCGCACACCCTTGCCGGGCACCGCTGTCAGATGCTGCGCGCTGGGGCCTGCCAGGCCCTGCGCCTGGGCCGCTTGCACCACCGCACGCGCCAAAGGGTGTTCGCTGCCGCTTTGCACACGCGCAGCCAGGGCCAAAGCCGTGCGCGCATCGGCTCCTGGTGCTGGCACATGGGCCATCAGGCGCGCTTGTCCCACGGTGAGGGTGCCGGTTTTATCAAAGGCCACGGTCTGCACCCGGTGTGCCAATTCCAGCGCCTGCACGTCCTTGATCAAGATGCCGTGCTGGGCCGCGACGCCCGTGCCGGCCATGATGGCCACCGGCGTGGCCAAACCCAATGCACAAGGGCAGGAAATCACCAGCACGGCCACCGCATGGATGAGCGCGGTTTCAAAATCTGCCCCCCGCAGCATCCAGGCCGACAGGGTGAGCAAGGCGATCAGCAGCACCACCGGCACAAACACTTCGGCCACTTTGTCCACCAGCCGCTGCAAAGGGGCTTTGGCCGCTTGTGCGTCTTCGACCAGGCGGATGATCTGCGACAACACGGTTTCGTGTCCCACCGCTGTGACGCGCATGCGCACACGCCCGTCTCCATTGATGGCACCACCGGTCAAGGCCGCGCCAGGGGCTTTGGCCACGGGCAAGGGCTCGCCAGTCAACATCGATTCGTCCACCTGGGTTGGCCCTTCAACCAAGACCCCATCGAGCGGAAAGCGTTCACCGGGCCGCACCACGATGTGGTCACCCACCAAAATTTCATCGACCGGCACATCGGTTTCGCCGTCTTCGCCCAAAAAGTGCGCCTTGTCCGGGCGCAAGGCGTGCAGGGCGCGGATGGCCTCGGTGGTTTGGCGTTTGGCGCGCGACTCCAACCATTTGCCCAGCAAGACCAGGGTGATGACCACGGCCGAACCTTCGAAATACAGGTGGGGCGCATGGCCTTCGTGGGCTGTGAGCCAGAGCCACACCGACAAGGCCCAAGCTGCGGTGGTGCCCAAAGACACCAGCAGGTCCATGTTACCGGTCCATGCCCTCAATGCATGCCAGCCTGCCTTGTAAAAGCGTGCCCCCAGCACGAACTGCACCGGCGTGGCCAGTGCAAACTGCAGCCAGGCCGGCAGCATCCAGTGCTGCCCCCACACATCCCCCAACATGGGCAAAACCAAGGGCAAGGTCAACAGCAGACCCGCGCCGACCGGCAAGAATCCTGTCCAGGGCGAGTCCTGCGCAGTTGCTGACGGTTGTTCAGGGGTTCGCGGCTCATAGCCTGCATCGCGCACGGCGCGACGCAGGCGCGCATCCGTGACGTCGGCCGATGCCACTTCGACCCGAGCCGATTCGGTGGCCAGGTTGACCGTGGCGCTGAGGACCCCAGGCAGTTTGTTCAATGCCTTTTCCACGCGGCTCACGCAGGAGGCACAGGTCATGCCACCGATGCCGATGTTGTGGGTGAGTGGGGTTTCAGTGTTGATCTGTGTCATGGGACGACATGCTTTTTGGTCTATGCTCAGACCCGAGCCCAAGGGGTTTGTGCAGTTTATTGGAGAAGGTACATCATGAACCAAATTTTCATTGTGGAGGGCATGACCTGTGGCCATTGCGAGAAAGCCGTGACCAAAGCCTTGCTGGCTTTGGACCCGCAGGCCCAGGTGGTGATCGACCGCACACAGCACACCGTGCAAGTGCAGTCCCAGCAAGCCCGTGAGGCTTTGGCACAAGCCATCGCCGATGAGGGTTACCGTGTCCTTGCCTGATGGTTTTTGAATTCACGGATCTTTACAAATCAGCACCATCCGGGCATCAAGCGGACACATGGGCGGATCACACTGCAGGCATCCCATCAACGAAAGGATGTTTTCATGAAACCGATTCGCAGCACCTTGATCGCCACCCTTTGCGTGGCCAGCCTGAGCGGGGTGGCCTTCGCCCAGAGCGGCAACCCAGCCACCGACAACCCGCGTGCAGACCGTCTGGAGAACATGCGCCAACACCATGCCGAACGGCACGCCGAACGCCATGCTGCGCGCTGGGCTGAACTCAAAACCAAGCTGAATCTGCAAGCAGCCCAGGAGCCCGCCTGGAACCGTTTTGTCCAGTCCATGCAACAGCCTGCCCGCACGGCGCGCCCGGAACGTGCCCGGCTTGAAACCATGACCACGCCCGAACGCCTGGACCAGATGCAGGCCATGAAAGCCGAGCGCGACGCCCGCATGCAGCAACGCAGCGAAGCCACCCGTGCCCTGTACGCCGGCCTGAATGCCGACCAAAAACAGGTGTTTGACCAGGAAACCGCGCGCGCGATGGCCGGCCGTGGCATGCATGGCATGGGGCACGCAGGCCATCACGGTCACCGCTGATCCACGCCCCACAGGCTGGGGTCTTTTTTGAAAATTTGCCAAAGGCTGCTCACGCAGCCTTTGCGCATTTGATACAAGTCAAGTTTTCAAAAAATAGCGACGCTAAGCTGGCGGGCATGCAAGAACCTGGACAAAACCCCGAGGAAAAGTTTTCGGTAAAGCCGCAAAGTCGGTTGAAATTGCCCGGTATCTTGCCCATCAGCGGCCAAAACGCCCTGTTTTGGCTTTACCTGGGTTGGAAAGACATGGGCCATTCGCCTTGGCTGAGTTTGGGGCATGGTCTGGTTCTGGCGGTGTGCGGCGGCTTGATCACCTGGGTGGCACACGATCGTTTTTGGCTGCTGGCAGGGGCGGTGTCGGGTTTTTTGGTGGTGGCACCGGTGCTGGCCACCAGTCTGTATGCTATGAGCCGTGCCATCGAAAGGCATGAGGCGGTGAACCTGCGGCTTTTGTTCACAACATGGACCCAATGGCAAACCCTGCACAACCGGGAACCGGTGAGTTACTGGTGCCTGGTGCGTTTTGGCCTGTTGTTGGCATTGGCGGGCACTGGCTGGGTCCTGACCTCTTCGGCCCTGATCACATTGTTGGCGCCTGCACCCATCCACACCCCCATGGATTTCATTCGGCATGTGGTGCTCCATCCCGACAGCCATTTGTTTGCCTTGTGGCTGATGTTGGGTGGTTTGTTGGCAGCGCCGGTTTTTGCCTCCAGCGTGGTCTCCATTCCCCTGCTGCTGGACCGCAAAATGAACACCTTGCAAGCGGTCTTGACCAGCTGGAAGGTGGTATTGACCCATCCTTTGCCCATGGCATTGTGGGCATTCCTGATCATGGCCTTGACCCTGCTGGGCCTGTTCAGCCTGTTCATCGGCCTGATCGTGGTGGTGCCTCTGCTGGGCCATGCTTCCTGGCATGCCTACCGCGATGTGGTCGACACCCAAGGTGTTCCTGAACGCATGCCCCGCCAGGAGGGTGTGTGATGTGGGAGGTGTCGGAGGAGCAGTTCGCCTGGTTCGGTCTGACCATTGGCATCGCGGCATTCATGCTCTACATGCTGTTCATCGTGCTGCAATTGGCTTGGGAATCCAAGGCGGGCAAGTTCGGTACGTTTGTGATTTTTTTGGGCCTGGCTTTTGGCATGCTCGGTTTTGTGGCCAAGGGCATGATCCAGTGGTGGATGCCCGTGTGAGCCAGCCAACTGAACAAAGCTGTGGATAAAACAAGTGGAAACTCGGACTTATCCACAGCCCGATCGTGTTTCGCCCAGTTGTTCATGGCCAGCGATCAGGCCAGAAGCAGGGTCACGCACATGCTTCAAGCAGCGACAAGTTCCTGTCACGGTTCAACAAATGCCGCTTGTCCACACCGGTGACGAACCCCTACTACTACCACTATCTCAAGATATAAATTCATCAAGAGATAACAAGCGACATGGGCACTGTTAAGATTTGCGCATTTCCTTCTCCGACAGCACCATGGCGATCGTTTCAGAAGACCCTTCCAACCCCTGTTACGAGATCAAAAGCGCAGATTTGTCATTGGTGGCCTTGGTGCTGAACACCACCGACATGGCCGAGGTTTCACGGTCTTTGAAGCGGCAAATGGACGAGAGTCCTGGCTTTTTTGACCAGGACCCTGTGGTGATCGATGTCGGTGCGCTGAAACTCTTGGACGAGCAAACCATTGACCTGGATGCCTTGATCGCCACTTTGCGCGAGCATGCGTTGGTTCCTCTGGCCATCAAAGGGGCGCCACCTGCGCTTTTGTCATTGGCCAAGGGGGCAGGGTTGGTGGATGCCTCCGATGCCCGCATTCGGCGTTCTGTGCCCCCTGCTGAACGTGTATCGGCCCCAGCTGCAGCGTCGCCCCCTCCGCCAGCCGCGGCCATGGTCATCGACAAACCTTTGCGCTCCGGTCAGCAGGTGTATGCCAAAGGCCGTGACCTGATCGTGATGGGCATGGTCAACCCTGGTGCCGAAGTCATTGCCGATGGCCACATCCATGTGTATGGGGTTTTGCGCGGCAAAGCCATTGCCGGTGCCCGGGGCAATGCCGGTGCGCACATTTTTGCGCAAGTGATGGAGCCTGAACTCATCTCCATCGCCGGGGTGTACCGCACCAGCGAGAATCCTTTGCCCAAAGATGTTTTTGGCAAAGCAGCCCATGTTTTTTTGCTATCAGGTCCTGAGGGTGACAAATTGTTGATCACCCCGATACCCGCCTGATTTTTTTCATTTGTCCAAGAAAGTTCATCCATGACAAAAATTGTTGTTGTGACCTCTGGCAAGGGTGGTGTGGGAAAAACCACGACGAGTGCCAGTTTTGCCACAGGTTTGGCCCTCAAAGGCTTCAAGACCGCTGTCATCGACTTTGACGTTGGCTTGCGCAATTTGGACCTGATCATGGGTTGCGAGCGCCGTGTGGTGTACGACCTGATCAACGTGATCCAGGGTGAAGCCAATCTGAACCAGGCCCTCATCAAGGACAAGCAGTGCGATAACCTGTTTGTGCTGGCGGCCTCTCAGACCCGTGACAAAGACGCTTTGACGCAAGAAGGGGTGGAAAAAGTCCTGAACGACTTGAGCGGCATGGGTTTCGAGTACATCGTTTGCGATTCTCCTGCGGGCATCGAAACCGGTGCGCTGATGGCCATGCACTTTGCGGACGAGGCGCTGGTGGTGACCAACCCCGAGGTGTCGTCGGTGCGCGATTCGGACCGCATTTTGGGCATGTTGGGCAGCAAGACCAAACGGGCGATCGAAGGCCTGGAGCCGATCAAGGAACACCTGCTGATCACCCGCTACAACCCCAACCGGGTAGAAGAAGGCCAAATGCTGTCGTTGCAGGACATCCAGGACATCTTGCGCATCAAATTGCTGGGTGTGATTCCCGAAAGTGAAAATGTGCTCCAGGCGTCCAACCAGGGCACACCGGCCATCCACATGGCCAGCAGCGATGTGTCAGAGGCTTACAAGGACGTGATCGACAGGTTTTTGGGTGAGGACAAACCCTTGCGCTTCATCGAAGCAGAAAAACCCAGCTTCTTCAAGCGTTTGTTTGGAGGCAAGTGAACCATGTCCTTTCTTTCCTTCCTCTTGGGTGAAAAGAAGAAAACCGCCAGCGTTGCCAAAGAGCGTTTGCAAATCATCTTGGCCCACGAGCGCAGCGGCCGCAATGTCGCCGAGCCCGATTACCTGCCCGATCTGCAACGCGAGTTGGTGGCGGTGATCAGCAAGTACATCAAGATCAATCCCAACGACATCAAGGTTCAGCTGGAACGTCAGGACAATCTGGAGGTCTTGGAAGTCAAGATCGAGTTGCCCGAAGCCCGTTGATCACGGCATGCCCATTGCCGGGTTCATGGCGATGGGAATGGGCTGGATGCCCGACTCAGGTCGGCCCACAGGGCGCGCGCTGCTCGGATGTTGCGTTCCTTGACATGCCCATAGCCTTTGATGTTTTCCGGCACTTTCGCCACTGCCAGTGCATGCGCGTGGTTGTCTGAATTCAAGGACGTCAGAACGCGGTCCATGTGCTGCATGTACTCGCGGATGAGTGCACGTTCGGTTTGGCGCTCTTCGGTCTTGCCAAAGATGTCCAAGGAGGTGCCGCGCAGCCCTTTGAGTTTGGCCAGGATTTTGAACCCTGTGAGCATCATGGGGCCGAACTTTTTCTTGACCAGTTCACCCCGTTCATTGCGCTGAGACCACAGCGGTGGCGCCAGGTGGTAATGGACCTTGAAGTCGCCTTCAAAGCTGTTTTGGATGCGTTCCAAGAAGCCTGTCTGGGTGTGCAGGCGGGCCACTTCGTACTCGTCCTTGTAGGCCATCAAGCGGAACAACTGGCGCGCTACCGTCTCGCTCAGCAGGGTTTTGCCCAAAGGGGTTTCGGCGGCTTGCACACGCGCCACGATGCTTTGGTAGAGCTCGGCGTAGCGGGCGTCTTGGTAGTCGGTCAGCCGGGCCATGCGGTCGGCGATCAACTCTTGCAGGGTCTCCCGTTTTTTGAACTGGATCACTTGCGCGGGCTGCACGATCTTCAGCAAGGCATCGGCTTGGTGCGCAGCATGGCGGCCCCATTCGAACGCGGTCAGGTTGTTTTGAACCTGCACGCCGTTGAGCTCGATCGCGCGCAGCAAGGATTCGCGGCGCAAAGGCACCCAGCCTTTTTGCCAGGCGTAGCCCAGGATCATCGGGTTCACATAAATCGTGTCGCCCATGAGTTGCTTGGCCAATGCGTCGGCGTCAAAAGCGCCGACACCCTCGATGCCCACTTGTGCGGTGATTTCGGCGACGCATTGCTCGGCCGGGTTTTGCCAGTTGCCGTTCTTCACAAAGGCGGCGGTGGGGGTGCTGTTGCTGTTCAAGGCCACACGCGTGCGGCCGGCGCGCATGCGCAAGGTGGTTTCCTTGGAGGCGCTGACGATCGGGTCGCAGCCGATGATCAGGTCGGCCCCTGCGGCGCTGACCCGGGTGGTGCGGATCTCGTCCTGGTGGTTGGCCACCAGGATGTGGCTCCAGGTGGCGCCGCCTTTTTGGGCCAGGCCTGCCGAGTCTTGCGTGACAATGCCTTTGCCTTCCATGTGCGCGGCCATGCCCAGCAGTTGGCCAATGGTGATCACACCGGTACCCCCCACACCGGCCACCACCATGCCCCAGGGCTGGGTGATGGTCGGCATCTCCGGCTCAGGCAAGGCACCCAGGCTGGCGGGGTTGATGCTGACGGTACCGCTGGAGGCTTTCTTCTTGAAGGTGCCGCCTTCCACGGTGACAAAGCTGGGGCAAAAGCCCTTGAGGCAACTGGTGTCCTTGTTGCAGCTGCTTTGGTTGATGGTGCGTTTGCGCCCCAAAGGCGTTTCCAGCGGTTCGATCGACAGGCAGTTGGACTGCACGCCACAGTCGCCACAGCCTTCGCACACCTCTTCGTTGATCATCACCCGCACGGCCGGGTCCACCAGGGTGCCGCGCTTGCGACGGCGGCGTTTTTCGGTGGCGCAGGTCTGGTCGTAAATGATGACGGTGGTGCCCTGGATCTCGCGCATTTCGCGCTGGATGCGGTCGAGCGTGTCGCGGTGGAACACCTGCAC
Source organism: Comamonadaceae bacterium (assembly GCA_027490555.1). Classification (GTDB taxonomy): domain Bacteria; phylum Pseudomonadota; class Gammaproteobacteria; order Burkholderiales; family Burkholderiaceae_C; genus Limnohabitans_A. The sequence goes on from JAIXXW010000370.1 coordinate 16,548, forward strand.
ACCGTCGACCAAGGCCACGCCCTGGTATTTGTCGGGCTCATCGGTCACCACGGCGATGCGCCTGGCACCTTCGGCCTTCATGCTCATGGCGATCTGCACCACGCTGTGGCCTTCCGGGCGTTCGCCCACGGGTTGACCGCCGGTCATGGCCACCGCATCGTTGTACAAGATCTTGTAAGTGATGTTGACACCCGAGGCCACGCTCTGGCGCACGGCCAGGATGCCGCTGTGGAAGTAGGTGCCGTCGCCGATGTTGGCAAACATGTGCTGGTCGGTGCTGAAGGGCTGCTGGCCTGTCCAGGGCACGCCCTCACCGCCCATTTGGGTGAAGCCCACAGTGCTGCGGTCCATCCAGATGCTCATGAAGTGGCAACCAATGCCGGCCATGGCGCGCGAGCCTTCGGGCACCTTGGTCGAGGTGTTGTGCGGGCAGCCCGAGCAGAACCAGGGCGTGCGTTCGGCCGCTGCGCCCAGCGTCAGGGTTTGCAGGGATTTTTCCTTGGCATCCAGTAAGGTCAGGTGTGCATCGATGCGGGCGGTGGTGTCGGCATCCACGCCCATCTTTTTCAGGCGCTTGGCCACGGCACGCGCCACCAGGGCGGGCGTCAGGTCGGCGTTGGCGCGCAGCAGGGTGCGCTGGCTGGGGTTGGGCACCGACCATTCGCCACCCGACACATCGCCCTCGGCCTCGTCAAACTTGCCCAGGATGTGGGGGCGCACATCGTCACGCCAGTTGTACAGTTCTTCCTTGAGCTGGTATTCGATGACCTGGCGCTTTTCTTCGACCACCAGAATCTCGCGCAGCCCTGTGGCGAACTCGCGGGTGGTTTGTGCTTCGAGTGGCCAGACCACGCCCACCTTGTGCAAGCGGATGCCCAGCATTTGACAGCTCGCATCGTCCAGGCCCAGATCAAGCAGGGCCTGGCGTGTGTCGTTGTAGGCCTTGCCGCTGGCGATCAGGCCCAAGCGGTCGTTCGGTCCTTGAATGACGTTGTGGTTGAGTTTGTTGGCGCGGATGTAGGCCAGCGCCGCATACCATTTGTAGTCAAACAGGCGTTGCTCCTGCTCCAGCGCGGTGTCGGGCCAGCGGATGTGCACGCCGCCCGGCGGCATGGCGAATTCGGGCAGCACGATTTGCACGCGCTCGGGGTCGATGTGCGCGGTGGCACTGGACTCGACGATTTCCTGGATCGTTTTCATGCCTGACCAGATGCCGGCGTAGCGGCTCAGCGCCAAGGCGTGCAGGCCCTGGTCCAGGATGTCCTGCACACTCGCCGGGAAAAACACCGGCAGGCCGCAGGCCTTGAAGATGTGGTCGCTTTGGTGTGCGGCCGTCGAGCTTTTGGCCACATGGTCGTCGCCGGCCACCGCCAGCACGCCGCCCCAGGGCGTGGTGCCGGCCATGTTGGCGTGCTTGAACACGTCCGAGCAGCGGTCCACACCCGGGCCCTTGCCGTACCAGATGCCGAACACGCCGTCGAAGCGGTTGGTGCCGGGCGGGGCAAAGCCCAGTTGCTGGGTGCCCCACAAGGCGGTGGCGGCCAGCTCTTCGTTGACGCCAGGTTGGAAGACGATGTTTTGCGCCTTCAGGTGGTCCTTGGCCTTCCACAGCGACTGGTCGTAGCTGCCCAGCGGCGATCCCCGGTAGCCACTGATGAAGCCGGCGGTGTTCTTGCCCTGCAGGGCGTCGCGCTGGCGTTGCAGCATGGGCAGCTTGACCAGCGCCTGCACGCCGCTCATGAAAGCGCGACCCACATCCAGCCTGTATTTGTCGTCCAGCGTCACCGTGGCCAAAGCCTGGCGGATCGATTCGGGCAAAGGGGCGTTCATGGTCGGTCCTGCTGCAGAAAAGGAAACCACAGTGTAGGACGGCCCGGCCGACAAGTGCTTGCTTTCGGCGACAGGATTTGCCCTATGATTTGAAAGAATCTTGCTGTGAATGGGTGATTATGGAAACGCTGGATAAATTTGACTGGGCGATATTGAATGAATTGCAAAAAGACGGGCGCCTGACCAATGCCGAGCTGGCGCAGCGGGTGGGTTTGTCGGCGGCGCCGTGCTGGCGGCGTGTGCGGGCGCTGGAAGAGTCGGGCGTGATCAAGGGCTACCGCGCCGAAATTGACCGCCAGAAGGTGGGCCTGGACGTGTTCGCCTTTGTGCGCCTGGACGCCGAGCGCAACCGCGGCGACATCACCCGCCAGCTGGAAGAGGCCATCCTCAAAATCCCCGAAGTGGTGTCCTGCCACTACATCAGCGGGACCGGCACCTTCGAGCTGCAGGTGGTCAGCAAGGACCTGAACACCTTCAGCCAGTTTGCCCGCGATGTCCTGATCAACCTGCCCAATGTGAAAGATTTGCACACCAGCTTCTCGCTGGGCGAGGTGAAAGCCGCAGGGGCCTTGCCTTTGCAGGGGGACACACGGTGATCAGGGATACAAGCCCCGCAGCTCTCGCGCTTGCAAGATGCGTGTACACGCCACGATGAAGGTGGCTGTGCGCAGGCTGACACGGTGTTCGTCTGAGACTTGCCAAATGGCGGCAAAGGCTTCCCGCATGATGCGCACCAAGCGGGCGTTGATCTCGTCTTCGCTCCAGAAGAAGCTGGAAAAATCCTGCACCCATTCAAAGTAACTGACGGTGACGCCCCCGGCGTTGGCGATCACATCGGGCACCACCAAAATGCCGCGCTCGTGCAAGATGTCGTCGGCCTCGGGCGTGGTTGGGCCGTTCGCGCCTTCGATCACCATGCGGGCTTTGATTTGGTCGGCGTTGCTCGCGGTGATTTGTTGTTCGAGCGCGGCCGGAATCAGGATGTCGCAATCGACCGCCCAGAATTGCCCATCCGGCAAGGTTTCAGCGGGGGCAAAACCCTTGACGCTGCCATGCTGGCTGACATGTTGCAGCAAGGCGGGCACATCGAGTCCAGAGGCCTTGTAAACCGTGCCGCCATGGTCTTGCACAGCCACCACGGTGGCGCCGGCTTGGGCAAACAACTTGGCCGCGATGCCTCCCACATTGCCAAAGCCCTGCACAGCGATCTTGGCTTGGGTGATGTCCAGCCCGATGTGCTGCGCGGCCTCTTGGCCCACGGTGTAAACGCCGCGCCCGGTGGCCTCTCTGCGGCCCAGCGAGCCGCCCAAGGCAATGGGTTTGCCGGTCACCACGCCCGAGGCGGTGGCGCCTTCGTTCATGGAATAGGTGTCCATCATCCAGGCCATGATTTGCTCGTTGGTGTTCACGTCCGGAGCGGGGATGTCTTTGGTGGGGCCGATGAGGATGCCGATCTCGCTGGTGTAGCGGCGTGTCAGGCGTTCCAGTTCGCCGCGTGACAGGGTTTTGGGGTCTACACGAATGCCGCCCTTGGCCCCGCCAAAAGGCAGGTTGACGGCCGCGTTTTTCACTGACATCCACGCCGACAGCGCCATGACCTCTGACAGCGTCACATCCTGGTGAAAGCGTACGCCGCCTTTGCCAGGTCCACGGCTGGTGTTGTGTTGCACGCGGTAGCCCTCAAAGTGGGCCATGGTGCCGTTGTCCAATTCAATCGGCACGTCCACGATCAGTGCGCGTTTGGGGCGTTTGAGGGTTTCAACCCAGCGCGACAGCGAGCCCAGATAAGGCGTGACGCGTTCGACCTGTTGCAGGTAAATGCCCCAAGGGCCCAGATGTTCTGGGTTCAGATAAGAGGGCAAATCATGCGATCTTTTGAATGCATTGCTTGCGTTGCTATTCGACATAATGTGTCAACTTTCTTTGAACTGACGGCTTGTCAGCGGGGCAAATGCTAGTTCGAGGATCTTGGCCCGTCCAAGGCCGCTTGGCTGTCAGTTCATGCACTTAAGGCATAGACCTGGGTTCTTTGGGGGCTCATGGGGTCTGCGGAGCTCTGGCTCAGGTGCTTGTGTGCAAGGGCCGCTCAAATGAAGCGCTGCCTGTAAAATCAGCAGATCAGCCGACCCCGTGGCAGGGTGGCTCCGTGGCGCAGGCGGCGCCCATTTTGGGCCTTCAAAGGGCAGACCCTCATGCTTTACCCTCAAGAATTCGATGTGATCGTGGTCGGTGGCGGCCATGCCGGAACCGAAGCGGCTTTGGCGGCGGCGCGCATGGGCTGCAAAACGCTTTTGCTCAGCCACAACATCGAAACCCTGGGCCAGATGAGCTGCAACCCCTCGATTGGGGGCATTGGCAAAGGGCATCTGGTCAAAGAGGTGGACGCCTTGGGCGGCGCCATGGCCTTGGCCACCGACGAGGGCGGCATCCAGTTCCGCATCCTCAACAGCTCCAAGGGCCCGGCCGTGCGCGCCACCCGTGCCCAGGCCGACCGGATTTTGTACAAAGCCGCCATCCGCCGCATGCTGGAGAACCAGCCCAATTTGTGGCTGTTCCAGCAAGCCGTGGACGATTTGATGGTGGAGGGCGACCGGGTGGTGGGCGCGGTCACGCA
>JAIXXW010000165.1 GCA_027490555.1 Comamonadaceae bacterium
TACACCTTCCTGTGCAGCTCGGGCAGTGGCGCGTCCATCGTGCCCTATGTCACGCCCAAAATGCCTTTCGACCATGACAAGGACCTGATCCCGGTCGCCGCCGGGGCCCGTTTGCAGCTGTTTTTGGTCGTGCGCAGCGATGCGCCTTACAAGACCTTTGCCGAATTCATCGCCTACGCCAAACGCAACCCCGGCAGGATGAGCTACGGCTCACCAGGCAACGGCACCAGCCCCCACATCGCGGGCGAGATGCTCAAGTCGCAAGCGGGCATCTTCACCCTGCACATTCCCTACCGGGGTTCTGCCGCAGCGCTGCAAGACCTCTTGGGCGGCAGCGTGGATTATTTGATGGACCCGGGCATTGCCTTCTCGCATGTGCGCTCGGGCCGCTTGCGTTTGTTGGCCGTCACCTCGCCCCAGCGCCTGGCCATGTTCCCCGATGCGCCCACCCTCGACGAGCTGGGCCTCAAGAATTTCGACGCCGGCACCTCCCATGGCTTCTGGGCGCCTGCGGGCACACCTGCGGCCATCGTCGATCGCATGAACCGTGAAATCAACCGTGCGCTGATGCTGCCGGCTGCGGTCGAGGCCATCAAAGGCATCGGTGCCGAGCCCACGCCCATGTCGCCAGCTGAGTTCGGTGCGCTCACCAAGGCCGATGCGCGGCGTTTTGCCCAGATCATCAAGGAACGCAAGATCGTCCATGACTGAGTCTGGTCCCGGCAGCCCGGCGAGGGTCCGGCTTCACAGCTGGCCGGGAAACACCCACAGCAGCAGGGCCGTCATCACCAGGTAGCGCAGGAATTTGCCGATGGCCATGTACAGCGTGCATGGCCAAAACGGCAGCTTGAGCCATCCGGCCACCGCGCACAGGGGGTCGCCCACCCCAGGCAGCCAACTCAGCAGACAGGCTTTGGGCCCGAGCTTTTCGAGCCAGGCCAAGGCCCGGGTGTGCTGGGTCGAACCGCGCCAGCGGCTGACCGCATGCTGCGTTCCCCGTCCCATCCACCAGCTGACCATGCCGCCCAAGGTGTTGCCCGCCGTGGCCACCACGATGGCAGGCCAAAACAGCCCGGGGTTGAGTTTGACCAGCCCAAAAACAGCCGGTTCAGAGCCCATGGGCAAGAGGGTGGCCGACACGAATGCCACCACAAACACGGTGCTCAGCCCGTGCTGCGGCAATGCCAGCCATTGCAGGATGTCGTTCAGCCACATGTCCATGCGCCGAGTGTAGCGGCGGGCCTGGACGCCTCACACACGCGGGTGTCAGCTGCTGAAATATTCAGCAACTACAATCGCACTTCCTTTCCAGGCTTGCCCGAACACCGCAGACCCCAGTCATGCAGATTGGCCCTTATCCCTTGCCCAACAACTTGTTTGTCGCCCCCATGGCCGGGGTGACGGACCGGCCGTTTCGCCAACTGTGCAAGCAGTTTGGCGCGGGCTATGCCGTCAGCGAGATGGTGACGTCCCGGCCGGATCTTTGGGCCTCGCTCAAAACCTCGCGCCGAGCCAACCACGAGGGCGAGCCCGGGCCGATTGCGGTGCAGATCGCGGGCACCGAAGCGCAGATGATGGCCGACGCCACCCGCTACAACATCGACCGTGGCGCGCAAATCATCGACATCAACATGGGCTGTCCCGCCAAAAAGGTCTGCAACAAATGGGCCGGTTCGGCCCTGATGCAGGACGAAGCGCTGGCGCTGGAGATCGTCAGCGCCGTGGTCGCGGCGGCCTTGCCGCACGGTGTGCCCGTGACCTTGAAAATGCGCACCGGCTGGTGCCAAGCCCACAAGAACGCCCTGAGCTTGGCCCGCGCAGCAGAAAGCGCCGGGGTGCAGATGGTCACGGTGCATGGCCGCACCCGCGAGCAGGGCTACAAGGGCTTGGCCGAATACGACACCGTGGCCTCGGTGAAGGCGGCGCTGCGGATACCGGTGGTCGCCAATGGCGACATCGACTCGCCCGAAAAAGCCCGCGATGTGCTGCAGTACACCGGGGCCGATGCCGTGATGGTGGGCCGCGCCGCGCAAGGCAGTCCCTGGATCTTTCGCGAGATCGGCCATTTCCTGGCCACGGGCGAACACCTGGCGCCCCCGCTGGTGGCCGAAGTGCGCCGCGCCCTGCTGGAGCACCTGCAGGACCACTATGGTCTGTACGGTGAATACACCGGCGTGCGCTCGGCGCGCAAACACATCGGCTGGTATGTGCGCACGCTGCCCGGCGGCGAGGCTTTTCGCGACCACATGAACACCCTGGAGACCGCAGCCGGACAACTGGCGGCTGTGGCCGCTTACCTGGACGGACTGGCCGAGCAGATGGAGCGCCTGCCCCCGCGCGTGCCCGTGCCCGCTTGGGCCTGCCCTGATTTGGAAACCATGCCATGAGTGAACCCCAACCCATTGAACACTGCATCCGGGCCAATCTGGAAACCTATTTCCGTGACCTCGATGGCACCGAGCCCACGGGTCTGTATGACATGCTGGTCAAGCTGGTGGAAAAGCCACTGCTCGATGTGGTCATGGCCCAGTCGGGCCAGAACCAGTCGCGCGCGGCCGAATGGTTGGGCCTGAACCGCAACACCTTGCGCAAGAAATTGCTTGAGCACGGTTTGTTGAAATGAATTTTGAAGAAAGAACCGCCATGCGTGCGCTGATCTCCGTCTCTGACAAAACCGGCATCGTCGAATTTGCGCGTGCCTTGCACGCCCTGGGCGTGGGCCTGATCTCCACCGGCGGTACCGCCAAGCTGCTGGCCGAGCAGGGCCTGCCCGTGACCGAAGTGGCCGAGGTGACCGGTTTTCCTGAAATGCTGGACGGCCGCGTCAAGACCTTGCACCCCAATGTGCACGGCGGCTTGCTGGCGCGCCGCGACACGCCGGCGCACATGGCGGCTTTGCAAGCGCACGGCATCGCCACCATCGATCTGCTGGTCGTCAACCTGTACCCCTTTGAAGCCACCGTGGCCAAGCCCGGCTGCACCTTGGCCGACGCGATCGAGAACATCGACATCGGCGGCCCTGCCATGGTCCGCTCTGCCGCGAAGAACTGGAAGGACGTGGGTGTGGTCACCGACGCCAGCCAATACCCGGACGTGATCGCCGAGCTGCAGGCCAAGGGCCAATTGAGCGATGCACTGCGTTTTGCTTTGTCCGTGGCCGCGTTCAACCGCATCAGCCAGTACGACGGCGCCATCAGCAACTACCTGTCGAGCGTGAACCTGGAAGCCGACAAACTGAGCGAAGGCTACGTGCCCGAGCGCGCCCCTTTCCCCGGCCAGTTCAACCAGCAGTACCTGAAAGTGCAAGACCTGCGCTATGGCGAAAACAGCCACCAGCAAGCCGCCTGGTACCGCGACCTGGCGCCGGACGCCGGCTCGCTGGCCACCGGCGTGCAGCTGCAAGGCAAAGAACTCAGCTACAACAACATCGCCGATGCCGATGCCGCCTGGGAGTGCGTCAAGAGCTTCGAGGCGCCGGCCTGCGTCATCGTCAAGCACGCCAACCCCTGCGGCGTGGCCGTGGGTGCCCACCCGCACGAGGCCTACCGCAAGGCTTTCCAGACCGACCCCACCAGCGCCTTTGGCGGCATCATCGCCTTCAACCGCCCGGTGGACCAAGCCGCGGCCGAAGCCGTGAGCAAACAGTTCGTCGAGGTGCTGATGGCCCCCGACTTCAGCGCCGAGGCGCTTGAGGTCTTCAAGAGCAAGGTCAATGTGCGCCTCATGAAAATCGCCTTGCCCGCCCACTACGGCCAAGTGCGCAACGCGCTCGAAACCAAGCGCGTGGGCTCGGGCCTCTTGCTGCAAAGCGCCGACAACCACGAGTTGGCCCTGGCTGAGCTCCAGGTGGTTACCGTCAAACAACCGACCCCCGAGGAAATGAACGACCTGCTGTTCGCCTGGACAGTGGCCAAGTTCGTCAAATCCAACGCCATCGTGTTCTGCAAAAACGGCATGACCCTGGGTGTGGGCGCGGGCCAGATGAGCCGCCTCGATTCGGCCCGCATCGCCAGCATCAAGGCCGAGGCCGCGCAGCTGAGCCTGCAGGGCACGGTGGTGGCCAGCGACGCCTTCTTTCCCTTCCGCGACGGCCTGGATGTGGTGGTGGACGCAGGTGCCACCTGCGTGGCCCAACCCGGCGGCTCGATGCGCGATCAGGAAGTGATCGATGCGGCCAACGAGCGCGGCGTGGCCATGGTGTTCACCGGCGTGCGCCATTTCCGTCATTGATGGGCCTGTTTTGAACTTTGCCACCCTCGGCCTGACGCCAGCGCTGGTGCGCGCCCTGGCCGACATGGGCCTGCATGTGCCCACCCCCATCCAGGCCGAGGCGATTCCTGCCATTTTGAAATCGGCCGATGTGTGGGCCACGGCGCCCACCGGCTCGGGCAAGACCTTGGCGTTTGCATTGCCGCTGCTGCAGCACCTGTTGGCTTCGCCACGTCAGACCAACTTTCGCCGCCCTGTGCGCACCCTGGTGCTGGTGCCCACGCGCGAATTGGCGGTGCAAGTCGGCGATGTGCTGGCACGTCTGGCCTATAAGCTGCCGCAGTCGCTCAAGGTGAACACCGTGTTTGGCGGGGTTTCGGTCAACCCGCAAATGATGGCGCTGCGCGGCGGAGCCGACATCGTGGTGGCCACACCCGGTCGCTTGCTCGACCTGATCGACCAGAACGCCTTGCGCCTGGCCGATGTGCAGCACCTGGTGCTGGACGAAGCCGACCGTCTGCTCGATTTGGGCTTTGCCGACGAACTGCATCGCGTGCTGGCGCTGCTGCCGGCCCAGCGCCAGACCTTGCTGTTCTCGGCCACGTTTGCCCCCGAGGTGGAGGCCTTGGCGGCCAACTTGTTGCGTGATCCGGTGCGCATCACCGTGGAAGCCTTTGAGGGCCACAAGCCCGACATCACCCAACGGGCGATTGCCGTCGATGAGAAAAGCCGCACCGCCTTGCTGCGCCACCTGATCACCGAAAACGGCTGGAAGCAGGTGCTGGTGTTTGTGGCCACGCGATACGCCTGCGAGCATGTGGCGAACAAGCTCTACAAAGCCGGCATCTTTGCTACGCCCTTCCATGGCGAGATGAGCCAGGGCGCGCGCCAGGAGGTGCTGCGCGAGTTCAAGGCTGGACGTTGGGACGTGGTCGTCACCACCGACCTGGCTTCACGCGGCATCGACATCGCCAGGCTGCCCGTGGTGGTCAACTACGACCTGCCACGCTCGGCCACCGACTACACCCACCGCATTGGCCGCACCGGCAGGGCGGGTGCCCATGGCGACGCGCTGAGCTTTGTCACGGCCGCCGCGCTGGCGCATTGGCGGCTGATTCAGAAGCGAGAAAGCCTTGAACTCGCTTTGGAGCAAATTCCAGGCTTTGAGCCCACCGAAGCCCCGCCACCACCCTCACCGGGCCATGGCGGCATCAAGGGCCAGCGGCCGAGCAAAAAAGACAAATTGCGGGCAGCGGCGGCTCAAGACGGGTCTTAAGTCATCCAGCTTCGCTGCGAAGTGGCAATCTTTGGCGCCAAGATCACGGCCACCGGTCTGAGCAAAGTGGATAAACATCCTTGCTTTTTGATATTTGATGTATCAAAATGCAAGGATGATTAACCGTGTCTTCATGGCGAATTTGTTGGACCGAATGTCCTTTTACCCGGGCGTCGTTCTGCTAGGGGCTCGCCAAGTGGGCAAGTCCACTGTGGCGCGGCAGGTGGCTGCGCTATCCCCGGGTGCAGTGTTTCTGGATCTGGAGCTACCCGTCGACCGGGCAAAACTGGACAACCCTGCTGCTTTTTTTGCTGCGCACCGTGATCATTTGGTGGTCATTGACGAAGTGCAGTCCATGCCCGACTTGTTTGTCCAACTGCGCCCTGAGATCGACGCAGACCGTCGTCCTGGGCGTTTCTTGCTGCTGGGTTCGGCCAGTGGGGTGCTGCTGAGGCAAACGGCGGAATCTTTGGCCGGGCGGGTCAGTTACCTGGAACTGCCACCTTTGCTGTGGTCCGAAGTGCAGCCCGCTTTGCCAGCCCATCACGGCGCCACCAGCGTTGCTGCACACCAAGACACGCAGCAGTTGCTGGCCTTGCAATCGCATTGGCAACGCGGAGGTATGCCCCTGAGTTGTCTGGCCAAGACGGACGCGCAATCGCTGCGCTGGCGCAACGATTACTTGCAATCGGTGGTGCGGCGTGATTTGCCCAGCTTGGGTATCCACATTCCCAGCGAGACCTTGTGGCGTTTTTTGCGCATGCTGGCGCACCAGCATGGGCAGTTGTTCAACGCTTCGGCGCTGGCTGTGGCCATGGGCGGTATTTCTCCCATCACCGTTGGCCGTTACCTCGACATCTTTTGCGATGCCTTGATCGTGCGCAGAGTGGAGCCCTATTTCGTGAACCTGGGCAAGCGCTTGGTCAAATCGCCCAAGGTGTATTTCCGCGACACGGGTTTGTTGCACGCCTTGCTGGGCATTGGCAACGCGCAAGACCTGCAAGGCCATCCCATGTCGGGGTTTTCGTGGGAAGGGCTGGTGGTCAACCACATCGCCGCATGCTTGCCCTTGATTGCGGGTGGCAACGCCAGTTTGCATTTTTTCCGAACCGCCGCCGGAGCCGAACTCGATGCCGTGGTCGATACGGGGCAAGAACGCTTGGGCTTTGAAATCAAGCTCTCAGACGCTCCCCGCGTGACCAAAGGCTTCTGGAATGCCTGCGCCGACCTGCAAGTCAGTCGCGCTTATGTGGTGGCCCCCGTGTCCAGCAGCTGGCCCCTGTCGGACACAGCTCAGGTGATTGGCCTGTTGGATGTGGGACGGGTCTTGGGGGCCGAGTGAGGCGGCTCTGCGACAGTGGACAAGCTTTGACCAGGCCGATGGGGGTGTTGCCGCGCGATCCCCAGCCGTCCGCACCATTCGATGACCCAACTTTGGGCTGTGGCCGGTGCGCTGCCCCCGTTGGGCGCCGGTGTTCGGTGAATGACTCGGTGCGCGGCTTGAGGTGTCAAAGGGGTCCAGGGTGGACACCACAGAACTTGCCATCCAACGGTTTGACCGGGGTCAAGCATCCGCTGGCGTGTCTTGGGGATCGTTTGGCGCCTTGAGCACGCGCAGGCCATGCTTGCTCAAGATTTCCACATACACCGAGGTGGCCCCGGTTTTGGCCGCGGCATCCACCGCTTCGATGACACCGCTCACGCGCACCACCTGGGCGGTTTCGGCGCTCAGGCCCACTTTGCAGTCAAAGTCCCAAAAATCGGCCCCTGCAGGGACCGGGCGGTTGCGCTCGCGCTTGAAGTATTTGCGCACCTCGTGCTTGACGGCTTCGAGCACGCGGTCGGGGTGCTTGCCATCGGCTTGCAGGGGGAAGTTTTTTTTCATGGGAAGTCCTGGGGGTGGGCAAGCGCCCGTACCGGACGTGGATGCAAGGCTGGATTATCACCGCTGTGCCTGGGGTGGCGCCATTCTGGTAGCATGCTAACGATACATATCAGGAGTCACAGCATGGACATTGCACTGGTGGGCGCAGGAATTGGTGGCTTGACGGCTGCAGCGTGCCTGTTGCGGCAAGGTCACCGTGTGCGCATTTACGAGCAGGCCCGGCATGTGGGTGAAATTGGCGCTGCGGTGCAGATGAGCGCCAATGCCGTCAAGGTGCTCTACCACCTGGGCCTGAAAGACCGCCTGGAAGCCCAGGCGGTCAAGCCGGCTGCTTTTGAGTTCCGTCGCTTTGACACGGGGGAGTTGCTGCACGAGATCAAGCTCGGAGAAGACCACGCGCAGCGCCATGGCCACCCTTACTACCAGATCCACCGGGTGGACCTGCATGCCGCCTTGCTGGAGGTGGTGGAAGGCTTGGACCCGCAGGCTTTGCAGTTGGGCTACAGGGCCATCGAGGTGCAGGAGGACGTGCACAGCGCCTCGATCGTGTTCGAGGATGGTCGCCAGGTCCGGGCCGGTTTGGTGGTGGGCTCCGATGGCATCAAGTCGGTGGTGCGCAAGCACGTGGTCGATGCCGACCCGCCGGTGTTCACCGGTCAGGTGGCCTGGCGCCTGGCCATCCCCATCGAACGCATCGCGCCCGAGTTGCGCCCACCTTTGGTGTCTTCGATCTGGTGCGGCCCCCGCAACCATGCGGTGATGTACTACATGCGGGCCGGTCAGGTGCTCAACTTTGTGGGCTGCGTGGAGCGGCCGTGGGAAGAGGAGTCCTGGACCTCGCGCCAGCCCTGGGAAGAGCTGGACCAGGACTATGCCGGCTGGCACCCGATCGTGCGGGCGGCCATCGACAACGTGGACCGCGATCAGTGCTTCCGCTGGGCGCTGAA